>JAHENP010000205.1 GCA_018609965.1 Haloferacaceae archaeon | reverse complement strand
GGGGTGTCGACCTGTTCGACCTCGCCGTCATTCATCACGGCGATCCGGTCACACATCGCCATCGCCTCCGCCTGATCGTGGGTGACGTACAACGCCGTCACGTCCAACTCCGACAACAACGCGCCAATCTCCTCTTCGAGGCGGCGTTTCAGCTTGGCGTCCAACCCGGTCATCGGCTCGTCCAACAGGAGCACCCGCGGCTCGATGGCGAGCGCGCGGGCCAACCCGACGCGTTGTTGTTGGCCACCCGACAGCGTCGTCGGATCGCGGTCACCCATCTCGCCGATCCCAAGCAGTTCCAACAGCTCCTGTGTGCGGGCACGACGCTCCTCGCGGTCGACGCCGCGCATCTTCAGCCCGAAGGCGACGTTCTCCGCGACGGTCATGTTGTCGAACAACGCGTACGACTGGAACACCAGCCCCACGTCGCGGCGTTCTGGCGGCACGTCCGTCACCGGCTCACCGTCGAACGTGACGGTGCCGGCCGTCGGCGTCTCGAACCCCGCGACCGTCCGGAGCGTGGTCGTCTTCCCACAGCCGGAGGGGCCGACGACGCCCAGCGTCTCCCCCGGCTCGACGGTGAGATCGACCCCGTCGACCGCGAGGGTGTCTCCGAAGCGTTTCGTCACGTTCGTCAGTCTGACTCGTTCTGCCATCTGTGATCACCGTGTGAGCCGTCGCTCGGTCACCGCACACCACCCGTCGAGAAGCCGCGTTCCCCGGTCGCGCGCAGCAACGCGGTCACCAACGCGACGATCAGGAAGTAGATCGACACCGCCGCCGCCGCCCGTTGGAACGGGTTGTTGGAGATGTTCTCGAAGAGGAACAACGAGAACGGCTTCGGGCCCCGGGAGTAGACGATGTACGAGAAGTTGAACTCCGCGGCCGCGAGCGTCCAACAGATGATCGACCCGGAGACGATCCCGCGTTTCGCGTTCGGCACCAACACCGTCAGAAACGTCCGGGGCCAGGAGGCGCCCAGCGAGCGGGCGCTCTCCTCTAGCTGGCGGAGTTCCATCGACTCGAACGACGACTGCACCGCCAACACCATGTACGGCGTCTTCAGCAACGAGTAACCGATCACGAGCGCGGCCGCACTCGGCAGGTTGGGGTAGGTTCGCAGGAACGCAATCCCGAGGATGATCCCGGGAACGATCGGCAACACCGCGACCGCGTTGAGCAGATCCCGCCCGTAGAAGTCGTAACGGGTGACGGCGTACGCGATTGGAATCCCCACCAGGAGGTTGATCCCGACGCCCGCAAGCGCCAACAACATGCTGAACGCGATACTCGCCGGGAGTCGGACCGCCAGCCCCGTTCCTGGCACGTCGACGACCCAGGTGCCGAGCCCGCGGGAGGCGCCGACCGTCTCCACCAGCCCGAGCGCCTGCTCCCAGTGGATCAGGGTGAGTGAGCCGCTCGGGGCGATCCCGGTCCAGCTCTGGAAGAACGACGCGACGAACGTCAGAAGCACCGGGCCGATCAGAAACACCAGCGTCACCGCGAGCACACCGACGAGGAACCGTCGGCCGAACACGACGGAGAACCGATCCAACAGTCCGTTCGACGCGCTCGGCACGTCACCACGGGTGCGTCCACCGTCCGTCGCCGGCTCGTGACTCTCGGTTTCCATCACCCCGTAGTCGTCGGCCGCCGGCTCTCCGTCGGCGTCGGAAACGTGGTCGTCGGTCACGCCTCACTCACCTCCGCGCTGGTGAACCGGAGTCCGAGGAACGTGAACGCGAGCGTGAACGCGAAAAACACCGCCGCCAGCGCCGACGCCATCGGCAGGTCGAAGCCGACCTGGATCTCCTGGTCGAACCGGAACGTCACCACCGACAACGCCTTCAACACGAGCACGGTGCCGAAGATGGCCAACGCGGTGCGGAACGTGAGGATCACGGCACCGACAATCCCCGGCCGGATCTGCGGGAGGGTGACGTGCCAGAACGTCTCCAGTGGCCCCGCACCCAACGACCGGGCGGCCGCCTCGGCGTCACCGTTCACCTCCGCGTACGTCCCTCGCAACAGAAACGTCGCCCGCGGGATCATCGAGTAGAGGTAGCCGAAGAACAACCCGACGACTGCGTTGGTGGTGCCGGACGGCTGGCCCGTCAGGGCGACGGTGTCGACCTCTGTGCCGGCGAGAAACGCGAGTGCGTTCGACAACACGCCCGTCGTGCCGAACAACACGATCATCATGAACGCCGCGACGATCCCGGGGAGACTGATCGGGAACGACAGAAGTGTGACGATCGTTCCCTCAAACGGGAGGTCGTACTTCTCCAGCGTGTGTGCCAGACAGACGCCGAAGGCGACGCTGACGACGGTCGTGAGCGCGCCGAACCACAACGAGTTCCAGACAACGACCCCGTACACCGGGTTCACGTCCGCGACGAGTACGTCCCCGACGACCGGGAGATACGCCACCATCGACGCGAACAGCTCTCGGTAGGCGGCCAGGGTGAACCCCTCGGCGGCGAAACTGGACTGGGAGGTGCTGATCCGGAGCATCTGCGCCAACGGGACGAACGCCCCGAACGTCGCGAGCGCCAGGAACGGCACCGACAGGAGCGCGATCCGCCGGCGTTCCCGGTCCCGTTCTGTCTCCGGAACCGCCGTCCGGCGCAGGGACTCCGAATCGAGCGTGGACATCTCAGTAACCCGTCAGCCCGACACCCTGGCCGATCTCGCTGATGATCGACTCCTGTTCGTTCACCAGCTTCGTGTAGTCCACCTGGAACTCCGTCTCCTCGTACCGGGACTGGGCCGGGAACTGTTCGGGCATCTCCAGTTCCGGCGCCCGGATCGGGCGGACGAACGCGTCTAGGAACTTCCGTTGGCCTTCCAAGGAGAGCACGTAGTCCATGAACAGCTTACACGCCTCCGGGTTCGGCGCCCCTTTCAGCATCCCGTAGCCGTACGGCTGGTTGAGCGCCCCCTTCTCCCCGTCGGGGCCGGTCAGGAGCCGCGTCTCCACCTGGTCTTCCCCGATTGAGTCGGCGTTGTACTTCAGGTCCAACCCCGTGTAGTCGTACTCGACGAACGTGTGGACCTCCCCTTTGGTGAACTTCTGTTCGACGTTGCCCGCAAAGACGGCGCCCTTCTGTTTCACGTCGTTGTAGTAGTCGATCACCGGCTGCACGTCCTCTAGGCTCCCGCCGTAGGCGTTGTTGATCGAGATCGCGCCCGCCAGCCCGACCGCGGCGTTGGGGGGCTGGTACTGTGTCTTCGCGGCGATCTCCTCGCGACGCAGATCCTCCCACGTCTCGGGCGGCTCGATGCCTTCCTCCTCGTAGATGTCCTTCCGGTAGGTGACCGTCGTCGTCATCCGCCGCGTGGCGGTCATGTGGCCGTTGTCTGTCTTCAGCTTCTCGGGCACCTTGTCCCAGTTTTTCGGCTTGTACGCCTGTGTCAGTCCGTCCTCCATCGCGAGAATACCGTACGTGTAGCCGCCGTTGTACGCTGAATGTGTGGGGTCCTGTGAGTTGGCCCGCAGGTCCGACAACGCCTCGCCGGAGGTGCGTTGGTCGTCGTTCAACGGGACGCCGTACTCCTGTTCGAACGCCTTCATCTGTGCACCCCAGTTCGACCACCCCGTCTGGACCGCGTAGACGAACAGCTTCTCCGGGAACGACGCCGCCGAGACGGTGGTCTGAGAGTCGCCGTGGCCGACCTCGTACGTCTCCGCGCCCGAGTTGCCGCCGGACTCCGAGCCCTCACCCGACCCGTCGCCGGCGGCCGTCGCCGTGTCGTCGCTGCTGGTCACACAGCCGGCCAACCCGGCTGCCAACGCCGCGCCCGTCAGGGAGAGCGCTCCCCGCCTAGAGTGCGTCATGCTCGTATTGCCGTACATTTCCTTATTAACACTTAATATGTACGGTGTGTCTCGGTACGCCACCCTCACACTGCTATATAGTTATCAGTACTGGGCAGAAGTAGCCGACAGTGGGGCCGTCGGTCCCGGATCAGCAGACGTTCTTCGGCTCGACACCCATCGACTCCAGGCTCTCCACGTAGTCGTCGTAGGCGGCCTCAATCACGGCGTCGGCCGCCTCGCGGGTAGCCGCGCGGTCGTCGACGGCCGCCAGCCGGTCGGCGACGCGGTCGTGGTCGGCCGCGACCGCTTCGCGGAGCGACCGGAACTCGTCGGCACCCGCAGGGTCGGCGTCGCCGACGAAGAACCCGACCGCCTGTCCGACTCGGGTGTCGGCCAACAGCTGGCGGGCCAACGCGGCGCCGAGCCGGCCGGCGTCCGTTGTTGGCTCCCCGAGCGCTTCGGCGTCCGGAAACTCCCGGTCGGCTGGCTCCGCGCCGGCCGTCTCCGCCTGCTTTGCGACCCGGTCGGCCAACGTCTCGAACAGTGTCTTCGTCTCCCCGCTGGTCTCGCTCGCGAGGTCGGCGTACGCCTCGGCCGCCAGCGTCGCCTCCCGGGCGACTGCCGCGCGAACCGCGTCGCCGGCCATCTCCCCGCCGGTGAGCGCGTACAACGACTTCGAGGAGCCGAGTCGCGACAGGGGTGTCTCGTGGGCGTCACGCAGCGCGTCGGTGAACTCGTCTACGTCCATACCGCTCGTTCGGCCGGCGCCCCCGAAAAGCTGTGTGACACGGGCGGGCACGCCGGTGTCGTAGAGCGAGCGCGTCGGCGTGGTAGAGCGAGCGCGCCGTCACGACCCGTTCGCAAAGAGATGGCGCCACGAGCGCGACGGGCAGCGTCTCTGCCGGTGAGACGGAGCAGCAGTGTTAGGTAGAGCGCGTGACAGACGTGAGGTGTGTCCTCCACACGCGACGATCCGCCGGACGACGGACGGACCACAGAGTCAGTGCCGACGGCCGTCTCGCTCCCGCCGTTGGACGAACGGACGCCGTCGGTGTCTGACGCCGCAAGCGCCGCCAGACGGGTGTTGTACGACCTCCCGACGGCGGTGTTGCCGGCGTATCTTCTCGCACTCGGCACCGCGAGCGTGGCGCGAGCGCCGTTGCTACTCGCCGTCGGGGCGGCCGTGGCGTTGCTCGCCGCGACCGGACGGATCGAGCCTGCACTGGAGGCCGCCGCGCCGTTGTTGGAGGAACGGGGTGGAGCCGCCGACACCGCTCCCGGCGGTCCCGTGCCGGGGGTGCCGCCGGAGTTAGAGACCGCAATCGATGGGCTCGCCGTCCCCGAGGTCGGGGCGTTGCTCCTCGCTGGTGGCGTGGTCTCGGTGGTTGTGCTCGTGCTCGCGCGCGGCGTGGCCAGCGCGGTGACACAGACGACCGTCTGGGCCACACTCGCGGTCGGGGACGAACCGGGTGGGTCGAGTGGAGAGCGTGACCCCGCTCACCGGGCGCTGACTGCAGGGGTGCGTGGCGCTGGCCGGTGGCAGACGTTCGCCGGGTTGTTCCTGTTGAAGAGCCTGCTCGGGGTCGTCTTCGTCGGTGGTCCAGTGGTGCTCGCGTTCTCGTTGGCCACCACACAGCCTGCTGCCGCACTGGTCGGGGTCCTGCTCGCGCTTGTCGGCGTTCTCGTCACGCTCGTGGGGCTCGGGCTGTTGGCGTTTGCGGGGCCGGCGGTCGTCGTCGACGACCGGGGCGTGTTCGGTGCCGTCCGGGCGAGTTTGGGTGTCTTCCGCTACCAGCTCGGTACCGCCGTCGGGTTCGTGTTGGTCGTTGCCGTACTCTACGTCGGTGCCGGCATCGTCGCCGGCGTGCTCGGTGCTGTCGGTGCCGCCCGTCTCGGCGCGCTCGTCACGCCGTTGTTCGTCGCTCCGTTCGCCGACCTGCTCGCGACCGCCGTGTACGCCGGCGCGCGAACGGAGCCGGATCGCCTGACGCAGTCGCCGGCTGACGAGCCGACGGCGTCTGGCAGCGGGGCGACACCGTCTACTGACGAGCCGACGGCCTTCGACGGCGAGTCGACGGCGTTCGACGACGAACCGACGGAGACCGGCCTCGAGCCGACTGCGACGGAGTCGACTGTCGAACCGACCGCGACGGAGTCGACTGTCGAACCGACCGCGACGGAGACGGGCGTCGAGTCGACCGCGACCGAGCCGAGGGGGAGTGGTGTCGAGTCGACCGGTGTCACGGACTCGGCGCCGACGGTGCCGGTGCGTGACCGGGACGGGGTCGGCGAACGGCTCCGGCGCGCGTTCGGTGGGGGGTTGCGCGCGTTCTGCGAGTTCGTTCTCGCCACGCCGGCGGCGGTCGTCGGCGCGCTCGCAGTGTTCACGCTCGGGTTGGCCGGCGGGTGGGCCGTCACCGCGCCCGCGGGGGTCGCAGTGCCGGCGCCGTCGGACGTGGGCAACGTGTTCGGTGCGCTCCCGGTGAACGACTTCGTCAACATCGCGGCCAACAACTGGCTCGTGGCCGCGGGCAGCGTCTACAGCGGGCTGGCGTTCGGCGTGCCGGCGGCGGTCAGTGCCGCGTTCAACGGCGCGGTCGTCGGCGCGCTGGCGGGCGCGTTCGAACTCCGGGCACTGGTCGCGCTCGTCGCCCCCCACGGCGTGATCGAGATTCCGGTGTTGGCCGTCACCTGGGGGTTGGGGCTCCACCTCGCGGGTGTCGGCTGGCGGGCGGTGCGGGGTGAGACGGACGCCGGGAGCGTCGCCGACCGACTCCACGAGACGGCACACGTACTGGGTGGCGCTGCGGTGTTGTTGGTCGTCGCCGCCCTCGTCGAGGCGTTCCTCACTCCGGAGATCGCCGCGTTGGTGTTGTGAACGCCGCCGCGCTGGTCTCGTGAGGGCCGCCGCGCTGCCCTCGTGATGGTCACCGCGCTGCCCTCGTGAACGCCGCCGCGTCGCCTGCGAGTCGTGGTGTATCGAAACGTATAATAACGGCAGCAGAGTATACCGTCATGCTTGCCTGGGTAGCTTAGCGGTAAAGCGCGTCCTTGGTAAGGACGAGACCCCGGATTCAAATTCCGGCCTAGGCTCTCTGGCGTGACAAACTGAACGAGGAGTCGTTTGACTCGGGTTCCCCTTCGGGGAGGTGGTGTCGCCGTCCCGCAGTTCACGAGAAAATCTCTTCTGCCGTCAGACTCCGTCAAGACGGCTGTGGCAGCGTACCGCGTACGGCCAGAGCGACCACGAGTGACGACACCGTTCTGCGACAACGACCCGTCTCCACAGCCGCCGGCCGCGAACTGTCTCTTTTGAATTGCACTATTATCACAATACTCTTGTGCAGCGGGCCCGAACATCCTCGTGTGAGCACACTCGACGTGCCGGAGACGGGGACAGCAGGCGACCCGACGAGTGACGACCCCAGCGTCGAGAGGGAGTGATGGCCGACACGAACGAGGCCGGTACGGTCGAGACCGGTCAATCCGACCGGACAGAGCCGGACGGCGGCGAGACAGAGTCGCGGCGAGGCGGCGAGACAGGATCACAGAGCGGCGAGCAGGGAAACCACCAGCCACCGGGCGCGAGCGCCGGCGACCCGGCGGTCGGTCGCGGGCTGTTGGAGGGTGAGATGGGGCCGAGTTCGGCGCTCGCGCACCTCTACCGCGGGGAGGTCCACCGGATGAAGTTCTGGCGGGAACGGCTCGACCGCACCACCAACTGGGCGGTGTTGTTGTTGGCGGCAGTGTTGACGTGGGCGTTCTCGAACCCGTCGAACCCACACTACGTGTTGTTGATCGGCAACCTGGCGGTCGGGTTGTTCCTGGTCGTCGAGGCGCGCCGGTACCGGGCGTACGACGCGTGGCGGTCGCGGGTGCGGACGCTCCAACGCAACGTGTTCGCGGTCGGGTTGGACCCGAGCCGGGAGCCGACAAGCGACTGGCGGGAACGGCTGGCGGACGACTACCACCAGCCGGCGCTGCGGGTCTCCGCTGAGGAGGCCGTCGCACACCGGCTCCGGCGGGTGTACCTCCCGCTGCTCGCCATCGTGAGCGGTGCGTGGGTGTTGCGTGTGACCGCGTTCGGCCCGGATCGGTGGCCCGGCAGTGCCGCCGTCGGCGCGGCACCGGGGGTGGTCGTCACGGCGACCGTCGTCGTCGCGTTCGCGGCCGCCACGCTCGTCGCGCTCCGACCGCGAACCTGGCGGGCACACGACGAACTCCGGACGGAGGACATCCGCCCGCCGCGCGAGTGAGTCGCCAGAGCCGCGCCCGCCGCTCGTTGGAAACTATCCGATACTCGACAGAAGACGGGTTCTGCGAGCCTTCATACTCCCTGCGACACACCACACTCGTGTGTTACAGGAGATTCTGTCCTCGGCCGGCACACACGACGTTCACCAGACGGAGACGCGAGTGTTCGACCGACCGACGGCGCTGACCGTCGAGACGGTCAACGGAGACCTGACACTCGACACACACGGGAACGGCAACGGCAGACGCGACGCCGACGGGACACACGGCGCAAACGGCGCAGACGACCCCGAGAAGGCACACGACACCGACTCTGTTCAGGTCGTCGCAGAGACCAGCGCGACCAGCCAGAGTGCGTTGGCGAACGCCCAGCTCGTCGCTGAGGGCGGCGACGGGGAGCCGTTGGCCGTCCGCGTCGAACACGACGGGGAGACGGACGGGAGTGTTCGGGTCGACCTCGACGTGACCGTGCCCGCAGACCTCGACATCGAACACGCCGCGACGACCAACGGGGAGTGCACGGCCCACGGCGTTACTCTCCACCGTGTCGAGGCGACCAACGGCGGCTGTGAGGTGATCGAGACGGCAGGAGCGTTGCACGCAGAGACGACGAACGGGGACGTGACCGTCCGCGGCGTCGACGGCGACGTACAGCTCTCGTCGACGAACGGCCACCTCTCTGCGGAGTCGGTCGACGGCTACGTGGCCGCCCGGGCGACGACCGGCGGGATCACTGTCCGTGACCCGGTTGGGATCGACGACCTCGCGACGACTGCGGGGCGAATCGACGCCGACGTGCCCGCCGTCCGTGGAGCGACGACCGTCGAGAGCGCGACGGGAGCCGTGCGGCTCCGCCCCGGCCCGGGACTGAACGCGTCTGTGACGGCGTCGACGAGCGTCGGCTCTGTGACCGCCCCGGCACTGGGGAGCGCGCACGGACTCAGCACGGTTCGCGTCGAGGGAACGTTCGGCGAGGGCGGGCCGGCGCTGTCGGTGTCGACACACGTCGGCTCGATCACTGTCGAGGAGTGAGAACACGAGAGAGTAGCCGGCTGAAGCCGGTCGAACCGTGGTGGGTCAGAGCCGCCGACCGAGAAGGACACCGACCCCGAGGAGCACCACAACCCCGACAGCCGCGCCGACACCGAGGAGGAACTGATTCGACAACAACCCGTCGTCACCGTCGGGCGTCTCCGTCGTGGTGGCGCTGTCGTCCGGTCCAGAGGAGGTCGTCACCGTCGTCGCCGTCGTGGTCGAACTGGTGGCGTCGGTCACAGTCGGTGACTCGGTCGTGTCGTCCCCGGACACCGTTGGCGAGTCGGTGGGCGTCGGTGTCACCGTCGGCGTAGGAGTGGTCACGGTCACCTGTTCGACCGCGCTGGTCTCGTAGCCCGGGTCGACGACCTCGGCGTCGGCGTTGTTGAGCAGCGTGTTCGAGTTGTTGAACCCGATGGCCGGATCACCGTTGCCGACAACATCGAACGTAACACGCACCAGATCCGGGTCCTGGGTGCTGTCTACGGCCGCCTGCGTGAGGAACACCCAGCCGGCAGTCCGGTTGTTCACCACCGGGTCGGCGAAGTCGAGCCCAGTCGCCTCGCGGAACCGCACCACGTCCGGATCGTAGGTGAGGTTCGCCTGGTAGCCGGCCAGTTCGCCGGACGAAGACAGCGTGACGACGAGCGTCTCGTCCGTCTGTTCCGTCGCGATGGTGATCGTCCCGTTCTGTTGGTCCTGTTGTGTCACACCGGCAGCCGCGACTGTGCTCGTGGCCGCGAGCGCGCCAGCCGCGAGCAGACACCCCGCGAGGACGGCGGCAGTGATTTTGTTCATCCCAGCGCGGAGGTTACAGATCAGCGAAGAAAAAAACGTCGTTGTCGCTGCCGGCGAGGACGGTCCCCAGCCAGCGCGGTCAGTCGGCGACGACTGCGGTCTGTCCGTCGACGGACCGAGTCGTCTCCTGCTCGACGCTCGACTGCTGGTCGTCACTCTCGTTGTTGTTGGCGACCAGCTGGAGGATGGCGGTCACGTCTGCGGACGTGACGGCACCGTCCTCGTTCAGGTCGGCCAGCGTGGCGACCTGACTGTCGGGCGTGTCTGTCGGCAGCCCGGCGATGTACCGCTGGACGATGACCGCGTCACCAGCGGTGACCTCGCCGTCGGCGTTGACGTCACCGAGCTCCGCCTGGAGCACGTCGACTTCACCCGGCTCGGCCTCCGAGATGTACGCCGAACCGTTCGTGTCGTACACGTCGGAGGCGGGGCCGACCACGTCGATTGTCGCCGACTCACCTTTCTCCATGGCAGTCGTGTCGAAGTCGATCCGGGCGAACTCGGCGCCGTCGACCGGCGAGGCCTGTGCCTGCGTGAGCACGAGTTCACCGGCCTCGTTGTCCAGGTTGACGACCGGGTCGGCCATGTCGACACCGGACACGTCAGTGACCTGGAGCTTCTGCGGATCGAACGTCACCGTCACCTCGTACCCAGAGACACTGTCGGCGGTCGTCTGGAGAGAGACGGTGGTGTTTTCGCTGGGCGCGATCGTCTCGTTCGTCACCGAGATCGTCCCGGCTGGGCCCGGCGGGTTCGCCGCGGTCTCGACTGCGTTCCCGAGGAGCACGTCTGCCTCGGTCGTGTAGTCGCCCTGTCCGACGAAGGAGGTGTACCCCAGCGAGGCGGCCAGGATGTCCCAGCGCTCCTCGTCGACTGCGAGTCCGCTCCCTTCGGCTGCGCCGTCCGCACCGGAGGCAACCTCACCGAGCACGGCCGCGTCCGTGTCGCTGAACGTGGTCCGGTCGGCGAAGCTCGCTGCGTGGAGCTGGATCGGCCCACCGCTCGCGACATCCTCGAACAACGGGTGGTCGGCCGGGTAGTTCACCAGGTACGGGTTGTCACCGCTGAACTCCTGGTTGGTCTCGGCTGGGTCGCCGATGGCGGCCGAGCGTGCTTCGATCCCGTTCGAACCGGTACCGTACTGATCGAGGTACACCGCACCGGCCTCGTAGCCGCTGGTCGCGTCGGCGAACGCCTCCGCGTTGGCGTCCTCGATGTTCTGGACCACGTACGCGTCGTACGTGCTCACAGAGTCGATTGCCGTCTCACTGTCCACGACATCGATCTCGTAGCCCGCCGGAAGCTGCTCGGCGAGTGTGGCCGCGATGTCGCTGCCGTACTCGTTGTTGTCGTCGACGACACCGACAGTCTGCAGGTCAGCGAACACACTGGTCGGGCCGGTCGTCACTTCGAGGCTCTCACCGAGACCACCGAACGTGTGGACCACGCTCAACTCCCCGCTGGAGCCGTTGGCCGTCTCGACGGTCACCGTCACCGGGCCGTCGACCGCCTGGTCGAACTCGATGGTCGTGCCGAACGGCACCTCGGTGCCGTCGACGTACAGGGTCGCGTTCGACTGGTCGAAGCCGTCCGCCAGCTCGGCGGAGTACGACTCGACGTTCGCGACATCGACAGTGACGCTCACCTCTGCGCCACCCTCAACGGACTCGGGCTGGGGCGTCAGCGGCACCACGTCGACCGTCGGCGTGGCCGTGACGTTCAGCGTCGCCGTCTCGTTTTCGGTGACCTGCACCGTCTCGGAGACCGACTCGACGCCGAACCCGGAGACGTTCACCTGCACCTCACCGGGCTCTGCGAGCACGGTGTAGCCGCCGGTCTTGTCCGTGACCGTCTCGAAGCCTTGGCTCGTCGTCACCGTCGCCTCCGGAACGGGGTTCCCGTTCGTGTCCGTGACGACACCGGAGATCGACTGGCTCAGCGAGACCTGCTGTGCTGCGGCCTGCACGTCGATGATCCCGTCACCGTACCGGGTCGGGTCCGCGTTCGGCGGCGCGGTCGCCGTGTCGGTCAGTGCTTCCTGGATCGTCGACTTGTCCAGGCTCTCACCACCGGCCGCGAGCATCAGCGCCATCGCACCTGCGAAGTGCGGAGCCGCCATCGACGTACCGGACAGCTCCGTGTAGCCGCCGCCGTTCTGTGCAGACTTCACGTCTGCACCGGGCGCGGCGTAGTCGGGGACGGTGTACTCGTCGGGCCAGTCGGACGGCGCGTCGCTGCCCCACGCGCTGCTCGTGTCGACCGTCTCACCGCTGGAGAAGGACGCAATGTCGCCAGCCTCGTTGCTGGCACCGATCGCCATCACTTCGTAGATGTTGCCGGGCGTCCCGGAGCTTCCCGCGCCGCTGTTGCCCGAGGAGCTGACGACGATCTTTCCGGCTGCTTCGAGGTTCTGCACCGGCTCGATCAGTTCGGGGAAGTAACCGCTCGCGCCGAGGCTCATCGACACCACGTCGATCTCGGACTGGCTCGCGGCCCACTCCATTCCGCCGGCGATCTGGGTGAACGTGCCGCCGCCGTCGCTGCCGAGCACCTTCCCGTGCCACAGCGTCGCGCCGGGTGCGACACCGATGTACTCACCGGACGCGTTCCCGCCAGCGACCGTCCCGGAGACGTGGGTCCCGTGCCCCTCGTCGTCGAACGGTGCCACGTTGTCCACGTTCCCCTCAGAGTCGACCTGAACGAAGTGGTCGTCCTGGATGTCGATGTCCGGGTGGTCCGGGTCAACACCCGTGTCGAGGACGGCGACGTCGACGCCCTCACCCTTGGTGTTGAACTCGGACCACACCTCGGGCGCGTTGATCTGGTCGAGCCCGTAGGTTGTGTTGACACCGTTGTCAGTGTCGACCGCCTCGTCGGAGAGGCGTTGTTGTTTCGGCTCCGGAACGTTCACTTCGAAGTTCTGGTGAATCCGGTCGACACCCTGGATTCGGCTCACAGTCTGGAGCTGGACCTCGTTGGTGTCGATCTCGACCACGACGGCGTTGACGATCCAGAACCGTTGTTTCACCTCGATCCCGTCACGCTGACTGGCAAACCGGAGGAGACTCCGCTGCGACTCGGCGGCGTGAGACTTGAGCGTGTCGACGCTCGCCTCACGGTCGAGCTGTGCAATCTGTGACTGGTCGGCACTGTCGAGGCGCACGACCGCGGTCGTTGTTCCGTCAGTCTTCGTGAGAGCCGGATCGATCTCACCCTTGTCGGTGAACGTCACCTCACCGGCCGGGTCGACGACCCCCTGTTCGAACGTTACGTCGTCTGTCGTCGATGCGTCGTCTGTCAGTGCTCCGGGTGCCGCGGCGACCGCCCCAGCGCCGGGGGCGAGCACCATCGACACGGTCAAGAGCAGTGTGATAGCTTTTTTTCGCAAGTTCATCGTTATCCTTGGCACTTCAGTCTGCAATTCCCCTATAGACCGTTTGGTATATGTAAGTTGTGGTCACGCTACCCGTGACAGGCCATGTCACAACCCCTTCCGTCAGAAAATTGTCTACAAGTAACTAAACTACGTGCTCAGCTACGAGTTACCACTCGGCGACGGGTGAGAGGGTGTGGCGCGTGTGAAACATTTTCGTTCAGAGGGTAGTGACGTGTGCGCGTTCAGTCCGTGTTCGCGTTGGCCGCCGCCCAGAGCCGGAGCAGTTCCGTGAGCGTCCGGTTTGTCGGAGTCTCGACGCCGAGCGCCTCGCCACGCCGGACGACCGCACCGTTGATCGCGTCGACTTCTGTCGGACGGCCAGCACGTACGTCCTGAAGCATCGACGACTGGTTGTCTGCCGTCGCGGCTGCCACCGTTTCGACCGCCTCGACAGCTGCCTCGCCGGCAAGGTCGGTGTCGCTCGCGCGCGCGACACGTGCTGTCTCCCGAGCGGCACGTGCAGCAACTGGAGAGATTGGCTCCAACAGGGCGGTGTTCTTGACCCGCGCGAGCGCGGTGACGGCATTGATTCCGGCGTTGACCGCAAGCTTCCGCCAGCGACGCGTCGCCATCTCCGGGTCGGCTGTCGCCCTCAGACCGGCAACACGACACGCCGCCGCGGTTCGCTGGGCTCGGCGTGACGGCTCCGAGTCGCCGTCTGTGTGGTTGTTCACGCCCCACGCGAGTTCGCCGACACGGAGCTCACCGACTCCCGTGCAACAGACCACGCCGGGTTCGGGTAGCTCTGCCCCGTAGGTTGCTGTGCCGGCGAGAACCCGGTCCCCGAGTGATTCGCAGAGTCGTTCCTCGACGAGCCCGTTCGTCAGCGACCACACCAGCTCGACATCTCCGGTCGCCAACTGCTCGGCGGCGGTCGCCGTGTCGCCGGCTTTCACCGTGACGACCGCGAGGTCGGCGTCGAGTCCGGTGCCGTCCGTCGTCGCTTGCGGGTGGACGGTCGTCTCGACGGCGCCCGTGACGCGGAGTCCGTCCTCGCGGACGGCAGTGACGTGTGGGTCACGGCCGACGAGAGTGACCGGGTGTTCGCGAGCGAGCAGTCCGCCGACGAGGCTCCCGAGCGCGCCGGCACCGAAGACGACGATCTCCATCGTCACCCACTCGGCCGTCGACAGTAACGTGGATTACGGTCGTCGGAAGCGGGGCCGGCACGTCTGACACCGAGCGCCCGACTTTTCACGGAGCGTACCGAGATGGTTGTATGGCCCAACTGCCGCTCGTCGACGGAGAGACGACGAGGACGCCCCCGGAGGCGGAAGACGGGACGTGGCTGGCCTGTGTCGCCTGCGGCGCGACGTTCGCGCCGTTCGACGCGATCAGGTACACCTGTGACGACTGCGACGGGCTGCTCGAAGTCCGGTACGACGAGCACCCAGACTGGAGCGACTTCGCGGCGAGTCCGACAGACCGCGGCGTGTGGCGGTACGCCGACGCCCTCCCGTTCGACGAGGGGGTCTCGCTGCCGGAGGGTGCCACGCCGCTCCACCACGTCCCGCGGATTCGGGAGGACGCGGGCGTCAACCGCCTCCGTATCAAACACGAGGGGATGAACCCGACCGGCTCGTTCAAAGACCGCGGGATGACGGTCGGTGTCCGTGTCGCGCAGGCGGTTGGTGTCGACCGACTCGCCTGCGCCTCAACCGGGAACACGAGCGCGGCGCTGGCGGCGTACGGCGCGCGCGCCGGGTTAGAGACGCTCGTGTTGCTCCCACAGGGGAAGGTCGCCGCCGGGAAGATCGCGCAGGCGAGTCTCCACGACGCGCAGATTGTCGAGTTGGATGGCAATTTCGACGACTGCCTCGATGTGGTTCAGGAACTGGCCGGGCGTGGCGAGGCGTACCTGCTCAACTCACTGAACCCGTTCCGGCTGGAGGGACAGAAGACGATCGGCTTCGAGATTCTCGAACGGTTCTACGCCGACCACGGCAGCTACCCCGACCGGATCGTTCTGCCGGTGGGGAACGCCGGCAACACCTCCGCACTGTACAAGGCGTTCCGAGAACTCGTCTCCGCGGGTGCGATGGAGCCCGAGGAGGTGCCGTCACTCACCGGCGTCCAGGCCGCCGGCGCGGCACCGCTCGTCGAGGCCGTCACCGAGGGGAACGACGAGATCCGTCGGTGGCCGGACGTGGAAACGCGCGCGACTGCGATCCGGATCGGCAACCCGGTGAACGCGCCG
>JAHENP010000204.1 GCA_018609965.1 Haloferacaceae archaeon | reverse complement strand
TCCGGGCCGCCACGAGCGCCGTCTCCGCGTCGGTCGCGTCCGGCGTGGTAAACGTTGCTTCCCCGTCGCCTGCCGTCCCGTCGTCGTCGGTAGTCACAGCTCCACCCCGCGGATCGAGACGGTCGCCGTGTCGTCCGTGTCGCCACCAGCGGCCGCGCTGTCGTCGCTCGCCACACGGCCGATCACACGCCCGCCGGTGGCGCCCGCGAGTTCCTCCGCCCGGCTCGGATCGACGGCGGCGACGAACCCGGTCCCCATGTTGAACGTGCGGTGCATCTCCGCGTCGGACACCCCGCCCGCCTCCTGTACGAACTCGAAGACGGGTTTCGTCGGCCACGGGTCGGTGACGCGGTAGTGGTGGCCCCCGAGTCGTTCGAGGTTCCCCCAGCCGCCGCCGGTAACGTGTGCGGCCGCCCGCACGTCGTGGTCCCGCATCGGCCGCAACAGGTCGGCGTAGATCCGCGTCGGCTCCAACAGGGCCGTGCCGAGCGTGTCGTAGTCGCCGAACGGACACGGGTCGGTGTAGTCGTGTTCGCGGGTCACCGCTTCCCGCGCGAGCGTCAGCCCGTTCGAGTGGATTCCGGTCGCGGCCCACCCGACGAGCGCGTCACCCGTTCGCGCGGTGCCGTCGAACAGCTGCTCGTCCGTCGCAAACCCCGCGCAGGTGCCCGCGAGATCCAGATCCCGGATCACCTCCGGCATCACCGCCGTCTCCCCGCCGAGTAAGGCGACTCCGGCCCGCTCGGCGCCGACGGCCAACCCCGCGCCGATCTGCTCGGCCACGTCCTCGCCCGGTTCCTCGACGGCGAGGTAGTCGACGAACGCCGCCGGCTCGACCCCGGCCGCGACCAGATCGTTGGCGTTCATCGCCACACAGTCGATCCCGACCGTTGAGTAGTCGTCCAGCGCCTCGGCGACTAACAGTTTCGTGCCGACGCCGTCCGTCGCCAACCCCAGATACCCCTCGCCGGCCTCGATCAACCCCGCGTAGTCGCCCGCCGGTCCCGTCGCTCCGTCGCTGGTCTCACCACCGCCCGCGTCGCCCGCGCCGGTCGCCGCGACGAGTGCTGCCGTCGCCGCCTCGCTCTCGTCGATGTCGACCCCCGCCTCCGCGTAGGTGAGTGCGTCGTCGTCTGTGTCGGTGGTCTCGCCGCCTGCGTCGGCGTCAGTATCACTATCGCCCGCGCCGTCTGTCTCCTCGTTGTCCACGCCGTCGTTCCCGCCGGTGTCGTCGTCCATACGCGGGGTGGTGGGGGACCCGAGAAAAAGCCGACGGAGCGACACGCTCACTCGGCCGTGTCGGCCTCGCCGGGCGTCTCGTTGCTGTCGTCAGTGTCGTCGTCCCTGTCGGTCTCCCCGTCGCTGCTCCCAACGTCCCACCGGTTGGCCGTCTTCCGAAACAACCCCGTCAGCGTCGTCACCTCCCGAGTGGTCGGGTGCGCGCGGCCAAGTACCCGCCGGAGGAGGCGGCTCGCCTTCGCCCGTTTGTGGTCGCGGCTCTCGACGGCGTCGAGGTACCGGTCGAACTGGTCGTACAGCCGCTCGATCGCCGGCTCGCCGGCCCGCTGGCTTGTCCGGTCGGGGAGGTGGTCGGCGTCAAGGAACAGCTCTCGGAGTTCGTACAACGCGACCGTCGCGGCCTGCCCGAGGTTGAGCACCGGGTACTCTGGGTTCGCCGGGATCGACGCCACCTGATCGAGTCGCGCGAGTTCGTCGTTGTTCAACCCACGCGACTCCCGGCCGAAGACGAGCGCGGTGTCGGCTTCGACAGTCGCCAGCGACTCCCGGAGGTCGGCGGGCGTGGTGTACGGAAACCGTGTGTGGCTGGTGGCGTCCTCGGCGGTGATCCCCGTGAACCCGACCGTGTGGTACGACTCGACGACCGCATCGAACGTGACCGTCTCCGCGTTCGGCAACACGTCCTCGCGTGCGTGGCCGGCGAAGCCGTACGCCTCCGACCCCTCCTCGATGGCCGGTGGGTCGACGAGCTTGAGATCGGTGACGCCGAAGTTCTTCATCGAGCGGGCAATCGTGCCGACGTTGCCGGGTGTCTCCGGCTCAACGACGACGACGGCGTACTCGCTCATACACCGAGTGGGTCGGTGTCGCTCATACCGTCGTCGGTCTGTGGGTGCCGTCGACACCGAGGAGAGTCAGGACCCGAACTCGGAGGCGACCAGATCCGCGTCGAACTGGTCGGTCCACCAGAGCCCGACGCCGATCACCCCGGCCACGACCGCCGGGAGGTAGTTGCCGAACCAGAGGTTGAGCCCGCCCCAGAGGATCACGAAGCTCACCATGTCGTCGAGCATGAACACACAGTCGTCGAGTCGCTGGCGGATCGCCGTCTGGTCGAACCCCCAGTCGAGCAGGACGACCGCCACCGTCGCCGACAACACCCAGCCGGCGTAGTTCGACAGCGGGACGCCGTAGAACCCGCCCGCGGCGGACAACACACCACCCAGCACGGGCGCACCGGGATCGGCGTAGTTCCAGAACTGCAGCGCGACCGCGCCCGGATCGAGCACCACGTCCATCGTGAGAACGAGCGCGATCACCGACAGCAGTCTCGTGATCGTGTTGCGGGCGCGCTCACCCAACAGGAGCACCACGAGCAGGTAGGCGTTCACCACCAACGGGATGAAGAACACCGGGAGGCCGACGGGAACCCCGCCGACGATTGGGCCGAGATCGACCACGTACTCGAAAGAGCCGTACGGCCAGCCGGTGTGGACGCCGACGTACTCGATCCCGTAGGCGTACGCCGCGAGCAACCCCACGGCGGCGACGGTCTTCCGGGTGGCAGTCGGTGCGACGCCGACGATCAACGGTGACCGCATCACGACCGTCCCCGAGAGGATCAACAGCCCGTGGAACGCCAGCGGCTCCGGGAGCCACCCCTCCGCGCTGGCGATCAACAGGACGATCCCGTTGAGCGGGAAGAACGCGGAGATGGTGAACCGGTTGTCGACGACGAGTTTGTCGAGTCGACGCTCCAGCTCCCCGCGGGAGTCCGGCAGCCAGTCGGCGACGCCGGTCGCGCTCACGGCAACACCGCCTCCGGCGGGACGATCCGCGTGAGCAGTCCCATCGTCAACAGTGCACCGACGAGCGTGTTCAGTGCGGGGTACCACCAGTACGCCCGGTCGACCGGAACCTCCGACCAGTAGATTCCGAACACGACCACCGGGTACGCCAACAACGGCAGCGCGATCCGCGTGTCGAGGAAGGCGAACGCGACCGCGGCGGCCAACCACATCACCCCACAGTAGGCGTAGGTGCGCGTCTCCCCGAGCACGGTCGCGGTCGTCTCGATCCCGGCCGCACGATCCGGCTCAATGTCCGGAATCGCGGAGAAGGTGTGCATCCCCATCGACCACAGCCACGCACCCACGACTGCCGAGAGCGGCGGGTGACTGCCGGCGACGACCGCGTAGGCGGCCGCACCCGGGAGGATGTACAGCCCGTTCGACACCGAGTCGAGAAACGGCGTCGTCTTGAACCGGAACGGCGGGGCGCTGTACTCCACCGCCAACAGGAAGTACGCGACCAGATACGGCCACGCCACCCGCGAGACGAGTGGGAACAACGCCAGCCCCGCCAGCGACGAGAGAATCACCGCCGCGGGAACGAGCCGGTCACCGCCGTACCGCACCTCCTTGTCCTCCTTTTTCGGGTTCTCCTCGTCGATGTCCTGGTCGAACACGTCGTTGACGCCGTACAGTTGGACGTTCGCGGGGACGAGGAAGAACCCGAACAACAGGAAGTTGATCGGGGCGAACAACTCCGGGACGCTGGCGGCCGCGCCCGCGACGCCGACGACGACCGGCCCGGCGAGGTACGGCCAAAACCGCGGCCGGGAGAGCTTCAACAGATACCGCACGCGAACCAGTGTGGTCGCACGGCTCCGCGTCGCGGTCGTCACGAGGGGCCACCCCCGCGAGTCGCCGCGGTCGTCACGACGGCTCACCTCTGGTGGACGCCTGTGTACTCGGCACGGGTGGTCTCACGCGACGTTCACCCGGTCGTCACTCCCGACCCATCACTTCGGCGGTCAACAACCCGGAGATCAGACACATCGGCACGCCGATCCCGGGCGTGGTGAACGACCCCGTGTAGTAGAGCCCGTCGACATCCGAGGTGTGGCCCGGACGGAACGGCGCGGTCTGGCGCAGGGTGTGTGCCATCCCGAGGGCCGTCCCCTGCTCGGAGTTGTACCGCCCGGCGAAGTCGTCGACGGAGAACGCCTCCTCGACGACGATCCGGTCGCGGAGATCCACGCCGGTGTGTTCGGCGATGTCGTCCAACACCAGATCACGGAACTCCTCGCGCAGTTTGGGTGTGTCTTCCAACCCGGCGGCGATCGGGACGAGCGCGAACAGGTTCGAGTGGCCCTCCGGTGCGACCGTGTCGTCCGTCTTCGAGGGGACACACAGGTAGTAGGCCGGGTCCTCGGGCCACGCCGGATTGTCGAAGATCTTGTCGAAGTGCGGGTCCCAGTCGGTCGGCAACACCAGCGAGTGGTGGGCGAGATCACCTACATCGCCTTCCACGCCGAGGTACAACAGGTACGCCGACGGTGCGTACGTCCGGGAGTCCCAGTAGTCGTCGTCGTACTGGCGTTTCCGTTCCGGCAGCAGTTCCCGCTCGGTGTGGGCCATGTCCGCGTTCGAGACGACACGGTCCGGGAGGTGCGTCTCGCCGGTCTCCGTCCGGACGGCGAACCCACCGCGTTGGCCGGCGATCTCCGACACCGGGGCGTCCGTCTGGTAGGTCACGCCCAACTCACGCCCGAGATCCACCATCGCGTCGACGACCGCGCCGGTCCCACCCTCGGGGTAGTAGACGCCGAGGTTGAAGTCGACGTGGCTCATCAGGTTGTACAACGCCGGCGTGTTGTTCGGCGAACCGCCGAGGAACACCAGCGTGTACTGCATGATCTGTTGGAGCTTCGGGTTGTCGAAGTAGTCCTCGACGTGGTCCTGCATCGACCCGATCAGCGACAACCCCCAGGAGTGGCGCAACACGTCCGTGTCGACGAAGTCCCGCAGCCGGTCGCGGTGTTCGTACACGAAGTGTTCCATCCCGATCTCGTAGTTGCGCTCGGACTTCTCCAGATACTCGTCGAACGCCTCGCCGGCGCCGTCCTCGTAGGACTCGAACAGCTCCTTGTTGCGTTCCAGATCCGGCGTCATGTCCACCTGGTCGCCGTCCTTGAAGAACATCCGGTAGTGGGGGTCGAGCCGTTCCAACTCGTAGTAGTCGTCGGGTGACTTCCCGAAGTGGCCAAAGAAGTTCTCGAACACGTCCGGCATCAGATACCAGGACGGCCCCATGTCGAACCGGAAGCCGTCCCGTTCGAGCACGGACGCCCGGCCACCCAGCTGCTCGTTCTTTTCGAGCACGGTGACGTTCGCGCCGGCGTCCGCGAGATAACAGGCCGTCGAGAGCCCACCGAAACCGCTCCCGACGACGACCACGTCGTCGCCCGCGACCGAGGTCATGTCGCGTGGCTCGCGGCCGGGACTCGAAGCGGGTCGTGACATAGAGTGGGGTAAGGCGGCGTCGTGTATAAAATGTGGTACGCCGGCTCTGGTGTGAGTGTGACCAACACACGTCTGTCCACCTACAGATAAGTACGCTACAGAGAGACGAGTTCGGCGTCGGGAATCTCCACCCCCAACGTACGAAACACCAGACCGTACAACACGACGCCAGCAGCCGGAACGCCCAACTGAAGCGCCGCCAGTTGTGCCCACGGGTCTGGGGGAAGGAGAACCGCACCGACCAACTGCGAAGCGTTAAACCCACCCCAGAGACTGAGCAACGACGCGACACTCGCCGATGTCTCGTCGTCGACAGCCGCCAGTGTGCCGTATCGGTACAGATACACGGGGAGAAACACGGGCCCGAAGAAGACGACCCGGAGGCCGGTGCCGACCGGTGATGCCCCACTGTCACTGTTTGTGACCGTGGTGTAGACGACGTTGAACACCAACCGTCCGACTACGACCACGACGGCGAGATCGAGAAGGAGGAGTACCGCTGGATTCACACGACGAGGTGGACACACGCCGATTGACCTCCTCCCACCCCTTCAGGGGTGGGATTCCCACGGCACGGCACCGCTTGGGTGGGAGTTTCAGGTTCGCAGCCTGGTCGCATGACTAGACTCCTGGCAGGGCCAAGCCGCCGTTACTCCTATCCCATACTGGGAGTCAGAGTTACTTTCTGTCCGGAACCCACTGCCAGCGGTTCGAAAGGGGTTCTTTCGAACGTAGCTTGGGCTGAATCCGATATTATCCGTTTCGTTGGGCGGCTGAGCCGCCTCAGTCCAGTCGTACGTACGGACTCAATGTGTATAAAACTCCCGTTAGCAGAAACGGAGATACGTTCCCAGGTTGTCGGATTCATCCCACCCGTAAACGGGTGGGCTTTCTCCTTGTCGCTGCTGTAAATTCTTTCTGGAGCAGCACAGATTCGACAGCTGTCACGAACCGACAAAGCGTGGACGGCCTTCTGTGGTGTCACGGTACCCACCGATGACGCTGCCGCTAAGTAGCCCCCGACCCAGCGGGTGGTATGGACGGACAGACGGTCGTCGTGACGGGAGCGACACGAGGCGTGGGACGAGCAGCCGCCGCGGAGTTCGCCGCGCAGGGTGCCGACGTGGTGGTCTGTGCGCGCGGTCCCGAGACAGTCGAGGAGACGGCCGCAGCACTCGACGCCGACACGCCGGGGAGCGTCGTCGGGCAGCGCGCAGACGTGCGCGACGAGTACGACCTCGAACGGCTGATGCAGACGGCCGCGGAACACGGCACGGACGGGATCGACGTGGTCGTCGCCAACGCCGCCGTCTTCCACGGCGACCCGGGGGACACGCCGGTCACAGAGGAGTCGTACAGCGTCTTCGACGACAGTTTCCAGACGAACGTCCGCGGCGTGTTCGGGACGTTCAAAGAGGCGGTCCCACACCTCGCGGAGGGTGCTCGGTTGTTGGTCCCCTCCGGTGGGGTCGCACGCGAGGCCAAGCCCGGAATCGGCGCGTACGCCGTCTCGAAGGCCGGCGCGGAGGCCGTCGCCCGGCAGTTCCACGTCGACACCGACGGCGACACCGCCGCGTTCGTGCTGGATCTGGGGTTGGTGGCGACGGAGCTGACGGGTGAAGGGAGCGGTCGCGACCCCGATCGCGTCTCGGAGATGTTCACCTGGGCCGCAGGCGAGGCGGACCCGGACGAACACGGCGGCGACGTGATCGACCTGCGCACGTGGAAGCGCGCGAGTCGGTGAGAGAAGACGGTCGCAGCGCCGGCTCCGTTACAGTTCGACGCCGGAGGGGATCAGACTCTCCGTCCGCATGAGGTTCCCCCCGGCGTCGTACACGAGAAACGTCTCCTTCTGGTAGGTGACGAGCACGTCGTCGTCGACGGCGATCTCGACGGCGAACTCGCCGGCGCCGTCGCCGACACTCTCCCCGTACTCGCGGGCCGCGCGGATGAACCGGAGCACGTCGTCGGCCTCCTCGTTCAACTCGACGATGAACTCGCCGGTGATGCGGTTCGTCACGCCCACGACACCCGGCGCCTCCGGATCTTCCTCGTGTGACTCCCGGAGCCGGAACGCCACGTCGGTCGCCTCCGCGTCGAGAAGATCACCGTCCGCGTCCGTCAGTCGGTCACGGAGAACACCGTCCGGGCCGTGGAAGTCGATGTAGACGTGTGGCCGGCTGGGGTCGGCGTCGGTGTCGACCCAGTCGACGCTGTCGACCTCGAGTTCGAAGTAGTCGCGCCTCATTCGATAGCTGTGGTTCGTGTTGTGGGGGTAAGTACGTAACGCTGTGTATCCCGAAACGCTCGATACCCCGAGACGCTCAGCGCTCCCCCCACCGCCGACCAGCCTGTGGCCGGTCTGTCACCGCGAGCGTGTCGAGATCCTCGTCGCGGTGTGCCAGCCCGGTCAACACCGCCTCTGCGCCCGCGACCGTCGAGACGTACGGCAACTCCTCGTCGACGGCCGCGCGCAGCGACGCCCGATCGGCGGAGACGAGGTAGTCAACCTCACCGGCCCGGATCGCCTCAGCGGTGTCTGCCGGCTCGTGGAGGTCGTAGTGGTCGGCGAACCCCTCGCGAAGCGCCGGCTCGTCGATCTCGACGACGGCCGTTCCCTCCGTCGGCGGTGCCGCGCCGGCGGCGATCTGCGCTTTGTCGTACGCCCGCCCGAACGTCTCGTGGGTCCCCATCACCTCGCCGGTAGACTTCATCTCCGGGCCGAGCCGGGGATCGGCCCCCGGGAGCCGGTCGAACGGGAGCACGACCTCTTTGAC
>JAHENP010000203.1 GCA_018609965.1 Haloferacaceae archaeon | reverse complement strand
CTCCCGACGCTCTGGTAGCGGCACTCCCGACCGATCTGTCCATATTACTCTCCGTCCGTCTGCTGGCTCCCGTCGGCTGTCGTCTGTTCGGCCTCGCTGTCGTTCGTGCCGCTCTCTAAGTCGGTTTCGAAGCCGAGGTCGGCGGGGTCGTCGCGTTCCACGTCCGGCAACAACTCCGCGGGATGAGTGGGACTCGTGTTGTCGTCTGGCGACTCGTCGGTGTCGCTTGGTTCGTCTCCGTTGTCGACTGGGTCGTTGTCCTCACTCGCGTCGCCACCATCGACCCCGTCTCCGCTGTCGCCCGCATCGTCGTCCGTCTCCTCCGTGCCGTGGTCGCCGTCTCTCCGCTCGTTCTCGTCTCCGCCCACTGCCGGTTGCGTGTCACCAGTCGCCTCGGTGTTGTCGGCCGCCTCGGTGTCATCAGTCGCCTCGGTGTCGTCGGTCGTCTCGGCGTCACCGATGGCAGCCTCTGCGGCGGCGGCGAGCCGTTCACGCACCTCCGGTCGTTCGACCGACCCGGAGTCCGTCCGGGGGAGTTCGTCGGTGAACCGAATCGTCCGCGGAATTTTGAAGCCGGCGAGTCGTTCACGCGCGAACGTCTCCAGATCTGCGGGGGTTGTCGTCGACTCCGACCGGACGATCAGGGCGGCGACCCGCTCACCCCACTCCTCGTCGGGGACGCCGACGACGGCGGCGTCCTCCACGTGCGGGTGGTCCCGGAGCACGCCGACGACCTCCCCGGGGTCGACGTTCTCGCCGCCGGTGAGAATCCGGTCGTCCTTCCGGTTGAGCACGTAGACGTACCCGTCCTCGTCTCGGTAGCCCACGTCGCCGGTCTGGAGCCCGTGCGGTCCGAACGCGGCGGCGGTCTGGTCTGGCGCGTCGTAGTAGCCGGTCGTCACCGTCGGGCCGTCGACGACGAACTCCCCGACCTCTCCCGGCGGGAGTTCCGTCCCGTCGTCGTCGCGGACGGTCACGTCCGTCCAGACGAGCGGTCGCCCGACGGTGCCGGGGCGGTCGAACACCTCCTGTGGCGTGGCGACGGTGATCCCGGAGGCCGCCTCCGTCATCCCGTAGGTGGGGTGGATCGGGACGGAGTAGTCCCGACACCGCCGGATCAGCCGTTCTGGCGCGGGCGCACCGCCCACCAACACCACCCGCAACGAGTCCGAGAGCGTCCCGCGGGCGTCGAGCATCCGTTTCAACATCGTCGGTACGAGTGACACGCCGGTCACGTCGTACCCGCGAATGTCGTCTGCGGCCGGCCCGGGCTCGAACCTCGTCCGCAAGACGACACTCGTTCCCGCGACGACTGCGCGGTACAACGGCATCAGCCCGCCCGTGTGGTGTGGCGACAACGTCAATAGATACCGGTCGTCCGGGTCGACACCCAGCCGGAACCCCAGGGTGACGGCCGAGGACAACACGTTGCCGACGCGCAACACGACGAGTTTCGGCTCACCCGTCGAGCCGGAGGTGAACAACGACACCAACGGCTCCCCGCGGTCCCAGTCGTACGGGTCGACGGCTGCCGGCTCGACCGATCGGAGCCGTGTCACCCGTTCCCACTGCGGCTCGTCTAAAGAGACGACCGGGGCGGCGAGTCCCTCCCCGTCCTCGGTGGTCGCCTCGACGGCGCGTTGTTCCGTCCCGTCGCCACACACCACCGCCGTCACGTCCGCGTGGGCCAGCCGCGGGCCGAGTTCCGCGTCCGTCAGCCGGTCAGAGACGGGGACGAGTCGCACGCCCAACCGCATCGCGGCGTGGACGAGCGTGACGTACTCGATTCGCGTGTCGAGGAAGACGCCGAGCCGGTCGCCGGCCGCGAGCCCGAGCGCCCCGAGGCTCCCGGCCATCTTCTCTGCGGCCGTGTCCAACTCACCGTACGTCCACTCTGTCCCCGACGCTGCCGCGACGAGCGCCTCCGCGTCCGGCGTCGCGCCCGCCCGTTGGGCCAGCCAGTCGCGCATACCGCTCGGTCGCCCCGGACGACCGTAGTGGTTCCGGGTGGCGACTCCAATCACCCGGCCGAACGTTCTTGAACGAGAACGGCGAACGAATGTGTACGACTGAGGAAGACGAGCGCCGAGTTGGCGAGGACGGCCCTGCGTCTGCCCTCGACGGTGTCGACAAGACGACCGGTGTGTTCTCCGAACTTGAGACGCTCTCTACCGGTGGCGAGCCGTTCGACTCTGTCGAGGCGGTGGATCGACTCAAGCGCGACTGACACGACGGGGTCACCCGCCTGAACAACGCAGCCGACCCACTCACTCGTTAGTACTCCACGAACTCCACGAGCACCCCGCCGGTCGAGCCGGGGTGGAGAAACGCCACCTCGTGACCCCACGCGCCCGGCCGCGGCTCGTCGTCGACCGTCTCCAGACCCATCGTCTCGGCCGTCTCCAACGCGGCCGTGATGTCGCCCGTGGCGACGGCGACGTGGTGGAGTCCCGCGCCCTCGCGGTCGAGGAACTGCGCGACCGCGCCGTCGTCGGTCAGCGGTTCGAGCAGTTCGAGATACGGTCCGTCGTCTTCGTCGCCACCAACGTCCAAGAAGACGACGTGCATCCCGTCGAACGTCTCCTCGTGGGCGATCTCCGTATCGAACAGCTCCACAAACAGTGCGGCGAGTTCTGCGGCGTCGTCCGTGGCGACACCGACGTGATCGAGATGCATCGCGTCCAAGTTCGAGCGACCCGGACAAGTGTCGTGTGGTCGGCAGCGCGAACACAACGTTCGACGACTGTAGCTCACTCACGACGGTCGGTCACCCGCCGACGGTCTCGACGAACGCCTCCGGGTGGTCGAGCGCGTAGAGCCGTCGCTCCTCGTCGTACATCGACACGACAACGCTTGTCCCGCCCGGCAGCACCGAGTCGAACACACTCGACGTGAGCGTGATGTCTTCGACCGTCTTTGGCCTGACCGTCCACTGTGTCGTATCGAGTAACGTGTCGTAGGCGACGATCCGATTGGAGTACACCCGGTACTCCAGGTGGCCGTACTCCACGCTGGCGCCGACAAGCCGACCGACAGTCACGACGGCAGCCGCGACACCGAGTGTTGCGACCCCGGCCCCCAACCCGAACGCCAGCCCGACGATGCCAGCCGCCAGCGGGAACACGGTGTACGGCGGTGCGATCAGGTACAACGGAACGAGCCCCAGAGCACGAACGGAGAGAGCCCGCCGATCTGTCCGGAAGACGGCGGCCGGCTCACCCGCCGGCACGTGTTCGTCCAACGGCTCGTCGGCCCAGTCGCCGAGCCCGTCGTCCGGCTCGAACCCGGTGACGAACAGATCGACGAGCAGCTTCGCTGCCGCCGCCGCGGCGAACACGACCGGCGGCGCGGCCGCCTGTTCGAGCGCGTACAGCCCGCCGATCCCGAACAGAAACACACCGAGCACGTACCGCTGTGGGACCGCCGACCGAGCGGTACAGTTCGTGTACCGTTCGCTCCGGACGTAGTCGACGACAGCGACGCCGTTGCTGATGAACACACCGATGATCGCCACCCCGACGCTCCAGACGGGAACGCCCCCGGCAGTCGAGTCGGCGGCCAGGGCGACGACACCACCGACGACCGGCCAGAACAACACCAACACCACGATACCACTGAACACGACGTGGACGTTCCGCGGGTAGAT
>JAHENP010000202.1 GCA_018609965.1 Haloferacaceae archaeon | reverse complement strand
CTCAACAACGACGCCTCCGGCGACACGGCTGTGGACGCGGCCGTCCGCTACCCGTCACTCCCGAACAACCTCGCCGCGGTTCCGTCGTATCTCGACAGCCTCGCCAGTACGCTCGCGGACAGCATCTACTTCTCGACGGTGACGTTCACGACGCTGGGGTTCGGCGACTTCAGCCCGGTCGGGTTCGGGCGTGTGCTCGCGACCGTCGAGTCTGCGCTGGGTGTGACGTTGTTCGCCGTCTTGGTGTTCGTGCTCGGGCGGCGCGCGACGCGGTGACGACCGTCGCAGCTCACGCCTCGACAGCCTGCTCCGTGTCGTCTCCCGCGCCCACACCGAGGTCGATCCGCACCGTCTCGTACGGGACCACCGGCCGGTCGCCGTCGAACCGGACCACCTCGTGAGCCGCGAGCCGTTCCAGCGTCTCGGCGACCGCCTCCCGATTCTCGCCCGCGAGCCGTGCCGCCTGCGCCACGCTCGCAGGTTCCTCGTGTGCGACGAGCCGGAGCAGTGTCACCGCCTCGGGCGAGAACACCGCGAACAACGACTGCGCGTCGGGAAACGAGAGCCGACGCGGATGGTCGTCTTCGTCTCCTGTCGTGTCCGTCTCTCCACTCGCCGCCCCTTCCTCGCCCGCCTCCGCGTCCGCGAGCGCCGTCGCCATCGCGTCACGCGCTCGCCGTTCGACATCTGTGAGCGATCCGACCGTCACGAGGAGTGTGTCGCCGTCCATTCGATCACCCGGCCGACAGGCCGCCCCGTCGACCACCACTCCCTCGCTCGTCGAGATAGTCAACAGCTTCGACTCCGGGGTCGTGACCCGTTCGGGAGTCATTAAACCCCGGCGCACCAACACGCGAGTATGCAACCACGAGACCTCTCGGCGCACGCGCCGTACGTGCCGGGAAAGGGAATCGAGGAGGTGGCACGCGAGTTGGGCGTCGAGCCCGACGAACTGGTCAAGCTCTCCTCGAACGAGAACCCACACGGCCCGTCGCCGGCGGCCGTCGAGGCCGCCCAGTCGGCCGCCGAGGGGGTCCACCACTACCCGAAGGCGAGTCACACGGATCTGACCGCCGCCGTCGCCGACCGGTGGGACGTGACACCCGAGCAGGTGTGGGTGTCGCCCGGCGCGGACGGCTCGCTCGATTACGTCTCGCGAGCGGTGTTGGAGCCCGGCCAGGAAGTGCTCGTCCCCGAGCCGGGGTTCGCCTACTACTCGATGAGCACGCGCTACCACCACGGCGAGGTGACGACCTACGAACTCCACGAGGCCGACGGGTTCCAACAGGACGCCGCGACGGTGCTCTCGGCGTACGACGGCCAACGGATCGTCTACGTCACCTCCCCGCACAACCCGACCGGGACGGAGTTCCCACGCGAGGAACTGCGGGAGTTGCTCGCGGCGGTCGACGACGACACGCTCGTCGCGGTCGACGAGGCGTACGGTGAGTACACCGAGCGCGCCTCCGCGGCAGAGTTGCTCGACGAGTACGACAACCTCGCCGTGACACGCACGTTCTCGAAGGCGTACGGGCTCGCGGGACTCCGGATCGGCTACGCGCTCGTGCCGGCGTCGTGGGGGGAGGTGTACGCCCAGATCAACACGCCGTTCGCGGCCAACAAGGTCGGCCTGCGCGCGGCGCTGGCGGCGTTGGACGACGACGACCACGTCGAGCAGAGCGTCGAGACGGCCGCCTGGGCCCGCGAGTACATGGCCGAACGGCTGGGTGTGCCGACCGTCGACGGCGCGGGCAACTTCCTGCTCGCGGCGGTCGGCGGGGTCGAGACCGACGGGACAGACGTCGACGCGGAGACGCCCGGCGCGGCGGTCGCGGCCGCCGCCAAGCGCCGCGGGGTGATCGTCCGCGCCACCGGTTCGTTCGGACTGCCCGAGCACGTCCGGATCTCCTGTGGAACGCGCGAGGAGACCCGCACCGCAGTCGAGACGCTGAACGACGTGTTCGCGGAGTTGGACGCGGCGGCGTTCGACCCCGACGCGGCGGGTCCGCCGGACGCGGCCGCCGACGGCGGCGATCCGTCGACGGGAGACGAAACACCCCACACGGAGGGGGACGCCTCGTGAGGGTTGCCGTCACCGGCACCCCCGGAACGGGGAAGACGACCGCGACCGACCGCCTCGACGAGACGGTCGTCCACCTGAACGATGCCGTTCGCGAGCAGGCGGGCGGTGACGACGATGCGGCCGCCAGCGAGACAGGCGGCGGGTTGGTCGCCGGCCGCGACGACGAACGCGACAGCCTGATCGTGGATCTAGACGCCGCGGCCAAGTTAGTCGACGAACGGGTCGCGGCGACAGACGGGCCGGTCGTCGTCGAGTCACACCTCGCCCACCGGCTGGCGGCCGACCGGGTGGTCGTGTTGCGCTGTCGGCCGGACGTGCTCGAAGACCGTTTGTTGGAGCGCGGTGAGGCACCCGAAAGCGCGGCAGAGAACCGCGAGAGCGAGGCGTTGGACGTAGTGACGGGCGAAGCAGTCGAACGGCACGGGGACGCCGTCTACGAGATCGAGACGACGGAGGCGACCCCAGACGAGACGGCCGCCGCAATCGAGCAGGTCGTCGCCGGCGAGCGAGAGCCGGCGGTCGGCACCGTCGACTACATCGAGTACGTATGACGTTGGACCGGTTCCGTCCCGTGGCCGAGCGCGGACTGACACCGTTTGTCGCGGCCGCCGACCGACTCGGGCTGTCGCCGGACGGCGTCAGCGTCGTCGCCTTCGGCTGTGCGGTTGCGGCGGGCGCCGTCTTCGCGGTCGCTACCCCGATGGCGTACGTCGCCGGCAGTCTGCTCGTGTTGGGCAACGGCTGGCTCGATCTGGTCGACGGCGCACTCGCCCGCGAACAGGGGGTCGACTCCTCGGGCGGTGACCTGTTGGATCACGTGCTCGACCGCTACGCCGACCTCGCGGTGTTGGTCGGGCTCACCGCCGGCGTCGGCCAGTGGGCGCTGGGGCTCGCGGCAGTAACGGGCGTGTTGATGACCTCGTATCTAGGCACCCAGATCCAGGCGGTCGGGATCGGTCGCGAGTACGGGGGCCTGTTGGGCCGAGCCGACCGACTCGCACTTGTCGGGGTCGTCGGGGTCGTCGCCGCCGTCGTGCCGGTGACGGTCCCCGTCCCGCTCGTCGGAACTGTCGGCGTCGTCGGGGTGTTGCTCGCGGTGTTCGCGGCCGTGGGCCACCTCACCGCACTCCAACGGTTCTGGGGCGCGTGGTCGGATCTGGCATGACGGCGTGTGGGCCCGAGCGCCGAGAGAGCCGCTCGCTTCACCGCCAGACGACGACCGTTTCACTGCCAGGTGACGTACGTCAGCGCCCCGATCCCGACCGTCTCCAACACCTGGAGCGCCATCATCACCTCGACCGCGAACCCCGGAAGCGCGGGGGCAGTCGAGTAGAACCACAGCGCGACGACGTTCTCCGCGAGCAGGAACACGGCAAACACCATCGAGCCGAGCGTGAGCGGCGCCTTCACCTCGCGGTAGGTGCGCCCCCAGACCCCCAACAGGACGAGCAGGAGGAGGATGTTCGTGCCCGCGGCAACGCGCGCGGCGTCCAACAGGAGACTCACCGCCGGCCACCTCCAGGCCGGTCGGCGAGCGTCCGCTGCGTGGTCGGCGTCTCCGAGTCGGGAGTCGTAGTCGGCGAGGTCGGGGCGGCGTGGTGTGGCGTGAGCATGTCAGTCGTCCACCTGTGAGAGGATTCGTTCGACGGTGTCCCAGTTGGCCCGGGTGCGGTCGCTGGGGAGATACACCGCGCCGTAGTCCGTGTCGCCGCTGGTGACGACGCCGTTCTCCTCGAGCACGTCGAGGTGGTAGCGCACGGTGTTGTACGCCAGGTCCATCTCCTCGGCGAGCCTGTTGGCGTTGCGCGGCCGCTCGTCGAGGGCCGCCAAGATCCGGGCGCGGTTCGGTCCTCCGCGTGTCCCGGCCAACGTCTGCCAGAGGACCGTATCCATCCTCAGCCGGTTCTCCACCTCGCGGCAAGTATCCACCGACACGCCGTCGCCCGGTCGGCGCCGCCGAGAGTCCAGTTGCTCCCCGCGTCGAGCCGGTGATCCGTGGCGGAGCGACGGCCGGCCGATCACACGCTCTCGTCGGCGGACCGAGAGTATATGACTTTCGACGAACGCCCGATTTCGGCCGAGAGAGCAACTCACGACGGAATCGAGTCGAAATTGAGAGAGAGTCGCACTCCATCCCCGAAATGATACTTCCGGGTGTGGTGACTTGCTCCGTCTGCATGCCCCGCGACACGACGCGACGACGGTTGCTCGGAACGCTCGGTGTCGGTGTCACGGCCGGTCTGGCCGGCTGTGGGAGTGGCGGCGAGACGGCAACACCCTCCACGACGGATACGCCGACGGACACCGCGACGGATACTGCGGCAGGTGAAACGGACGCAACGACACAGACGGATGCGGTCGGCGCGGTCCGGGTGGCACACCTCTCCCCGAACGCGCCGAGTGTCACCGTCTTCCTTGACGGGACCGCTGTCTTCGAGGACCTCTCGTACGGGACAGTGACCGACTACGGCGGCGTTGCGGCCGGCGAGTACACGGTTCGGATCACGCCCGCGAGCGACACGGAGCAGACGGTGTTCGAGGGCTCCGTCTCGGTTGCGGGCGACACCGGCTACACGGTCGCCGCGACGGGTGAACTCGGTGCGGACGACGACCGCTCGTTCACCCCGCAGGTGTTGACCGACGACGTGACCGACCCCGGCGACAACAACGCCCGGCTCCGACTCCTCCACGCCTCGCCGGACGCCCCGGCGGTGGACGTGCGGCTGCTCGCAGGCGACCAGCTGGTCGCGACCTTCGACGGCGTCGCCTTCGGGCAGGCGTCGACCGCGACGGTGCCGCTCGGGGAGTACACTGTCGAGATCCGTGGCGACACGCCCGACAACGACGGCGACGTGGTCGCCGCCTACGATCTGGATCTGGCCAACGGCGGCACCTACTCCGCGTTCGCGGTCGGCTACCTCTCCCCGGAGTCGGTGCCGGACGACGTTTCCGGGGAGCGTGGGTTCGACCTCCGGGTGACGCGGGACGACGGCGGCACCCAACAGGTGGAGGCGGTGCCCGCACAGGCCGCCTTCCGGGTGGCACACCTCTCCCCGAACGCCCCCAGCGTGGACGTGCTCACCGACGAGATGCTCACGCTGAGCGACCTCGCGTTCGGCGACGTGTCGGAGTACCGACCGGCAGGTTCTGGTGGGCGCCCAGTGGAGATCAGGCCGGCCGACGACCCGCAGACGAACGTGTTCGCCGGACGCATCCCGTTCGAGAGCGGCGTCGACTACACAGTCGCCGCGGTCGGCGAGGTGGGTGACGGTGATTTCCCGTTCGAACCGGTGACGCTCCGTGACGACAACGACCCGCCGGGCGCGGAGACGGCCCGTGTGCGACTGGTCCACGCCGTTCCGGACGCGCCCGCGGTGGAGGTGGTCGCCGGCGACGGGAGTGTCGTCTTCGACGGCCTCGCGTACGGGAACGGCGCGTACACGGAACTGCCGGCCGGCGAGTACAGCCTGTCGGTGTACAGCGACACGGGCGACAACGAGGGTGAGCCGATCACTACCGTCGACATCGCCGCCGAGGGGAACGCGGTGTACACCCTGTTTGCCGCCGGCTACCTCACTGCCGACGACGAACCTGCCGACAGGACGCTCCGGGTGGTGTCCGTCCGCGACGACGCCTGAGGAGACGGATACCCCCCCCGACTGGGTGAGTTCGGTTCCCCGCCTGCTCGCGCAGTCGCGGGCCCTTCTTGAGTGTCGCGCCCCTACGACGGGGTGATGAGCAACTCGACCGCGCGAAACCGGCTGGCCGACGAGGCGAGCCCGTACCTGCGCGACCACGCCGACAACCCCGTCGACTGGCAGCCGTGGGACGAGACGGCGTTGGCGACCGCCCGCGAGGAGGAGAAACCGATCTTCCTCTCGGTGGGGTACGCCGCCTGCCACTGGTGTCACGTGATGGCCGACGAGTCGTTCGAAGACGAGACGGTCGCGGACCTGCTCAACGAGGCGTTCGTTCCGATCAAGGTCGACCGCGAGGAACGCCCGGATCTGGACCGCGTCTACCAGACCGTCTGCCGGAAGGTGAGCGGCGGCGGCGGGTGGCCGTTGTCAGTCTGGCTCACGCCCGACGGCGACCCGTTCTACATCGGCACCTACTTTCCGCGCGAGCCGCGCGGAGACCGCCCGGGCTTTCTGGAGGTGTGTCGGAACGTCGCGGACTCTTGGGACGACCCCGAACAACGCCGGGAGATGGAGCGCCGCGGGGAGCAGTGGGCCGCCACCGCCCGCGACGAACTGGAGTCGACGAACGCGACTGCGCCGGTCCGGGAGAGTGACGCCGACAACGCCGCCGTCGAGGGGTCACTCGACGACGCGGTGACGACCGCGATCCGGAGCGCGGACGACGAACACGGTGGGTTCGGGCCCAGCGGGCCGAAGTTCCCCCAACCCGGCCGTGTCGACCTGTTGTTGCGTGCGGCCGACCGCGCGAACGACGCCGAGCCGCTCCGGGTCGCCACACAGACGTTGGACGCGATGCGTGAGGGTGGGCTGTACGACCACGTCGGCGGCGGCTTCCACCGTTACTGCACGGACCGCGACTGGACTGTCCCGCACTTCGAGAAGATGTTGTACGACAACGCCTCGTTGGCGCGGGTGTATCTCGACGGCTACCGGCTCACCGCCGACCCAGAGTACGCCGTCACCGCCCACGAGACGCTGGCGTTCCTCTCGCGGGAGCTTTCTCACCCCGACGGCGGGTTCTACGCCAGCCTCGACGCCGACGCCGGCGGCCACGAGGGCGCGTTCTACGTCTGGGACGACGACTCGCTGGCGGCGGCGTTGTCTGCGGAACTCGACGGGGAACTGCTCGCCGAGATCGGTGCCGACGCGGAGACGACGGTCGACACGGAGACGGCAATCGACATCACCCGCGACCGGTTCAGGATCGACGAGCCGAACTTCGAGCGCGGGACGACCGTGTTGGGGATCGCGACCGGTGTCGAGACGCTGGCGGACGACTACGATCTCGACCCGGCGACGGTTCGGACGTTGCTGGGCGAGACCCGAGCGGCACTGTACGACGCCCGCGAGACGCGGGAACGACCGCCGTGTGACCGAAAGGTGATCGGCGCCTGGAACGGGTTGGCGGTGTCGGCGTTCGCCGCCGGCGCGCGCACCTTGGAGCCGTCACTCGCGGACCGGGCGAGTGAGGCGCTCGCGTTCGTCCGTGACCGACTCTGGGACGGCGAGCGACTCGCGCGCCGCTACGTCGACCCCGAGGATGTCGGGCGTGTCGGACACGTCAACACTGACGACACGGGCGACGCTAGCGGGGGCGACGCCGACGACACGGGCGACGCCAGCGGGGACGACACCGACGAGGGAGACGACCTCGACTCAACCGACCGGGTTCCGGCCGCCGAGCAGGTCGGCGGCGCGAAGGGGACGGGGTATCTGGCGGACTACGCGTTCCTCGCGCGGGGCGCCTTCGAGCTGTACGGCGTCACAAGCGATGTCGAGCATCTCGCGTTCGCGCTCGATCTCGCGGAGGTGATCGTGGCGTCGTTCTACGACGCCGACGAGGGGACGATCTTCGCGACGCCCGCGGACGGCGAGGAGCTGATCGCCCGGCCACAGGAGCCGACAGATCGGTCGACGCCGTCGAGTCTCGGGGTCGCGGTCTCGACGTTGTTGGATCTCGACGACTTCCGACCAGACGCGGGGTTCGGCGAGGTCGCCCAGGACGTGCTCGACACCCACCAGGACCGCGTCGCCGGCCGGCCGTTGGAACACGTCACGCTGGCGCTGGCGGCCGCGAAGAACGCCCGCGGCTCGTTGGAGCTGACGCTGGCGGGCGACGACTGGCCCGCGGAGTGGCGTGACACGCTCGCGCGCCAGTTCCTCGCGGACGCCGTGCTCGCGCCCCGTCCCGGTGAGGAAGACGACCTGCAGGAGTGGCTCGCAACGCTGGATCTGACGGCGGCGCCGCCGGTGTGGGCGAACCGGGAGGCGCGTGACGGCGAGCCGACTGCGTACGTCTGCCGCGGCCGGGCGTGTTCCCCGCCGCGGGAGTCGTTGTTCGAGGCGCTGACGTGGACGCCTGGGGAGTAGTCCGGGTCACCCTACAGTGGTCTGGGACACACGGTTGAGGCACTGTCTGAGGTGACATCCTCCCCGTGGTAAACGACGGGGTTTCCCGTCCCGCACGTTGGGATATTTGCCGGTCTACGACACGACTTGTTCTCTCGTGTGAAACGCCCCGCTCTCGCGGTCGAACAAGTATGTCGATGGCTGTGCCACACACCCGTTACTCCTATCCTCGCCGTGAGGACTCGGATTTATAAACGGCAATGAGAATACCCGCGCCTTTAGACGCGGGATGAATCCGACAACACCCTCCATCAACCACGGTTGATTGCAACGCCAGATATTCCACGCTGAACGTAGTATTTAATAGCAAGCGTTACATAACCTGTTATGAACACAGTACGATGCTGGAGACGACTCGCACCTACGTCGCACGCATTACGAACCACCAACAGGTTCGTGACGACATCGACCAGTGCGGGTTCTCCGCGTCGAAACTGTGGAACGTCGGCCGCTACTACATCCAACAACAGTGGGACGAAACTGGTGAGATACCCGACGAATCCGAGCTGAAGTCGGAGTTGAAAGACCACGAACGCTACAATGACCTGCATTCGCAGTCAAGTCAGCGAGTTCTCGAAGAGCTTGCTGAGGCGTTCACCGGCTGGTATAGTTCCGACGACAACGCGAACCCACCGGGCTACCGGAAACGTGGCGACCGACACCCGCGCTCCACCGTGACGTGGAAACAGAAAGCCATCAAACACGACACGAAGCACGGCCAACTCCGCCTCTCGAAAGGGTGGAACCTGAAAGACGGGCGGTCAGACTTCATTATCGCCGAGTACGAAACCCGGCCCGACGTACAGGTGGAGAACATCCAACAGGTGCGTGCCGTCTGGAACGGCGACGAGTGGGAACTCCACCTCGTTTGCAAGAAAGAAATCACAGTCGAAGACGCGCCGGGTGACAGCACGGCGGGGATTGACCTCGGCATCAGCAACTACCTCGCCATCGACTACGAGGGCGGCCCTTCAGAGTTGTATCCGGGGAACATGTTGAAAGAGGACAAACACTACTTCACCCACGAGCAGTACCAGACTGAGGGTGAGAACGGCCCGTCAAAGCGAGCGTTGCAGGCTCGTCGGAAACTCTCCCGGCGGAAAGACCACTTCTTTCACACTCTCAGCAAGCACATTGTTCGGCGGTGTGTTGAAGAAGGTGTCGAGAAGATCGCGGTTGGAGACCTCAGTGACATCCGCGAGGATGAGGACGGCGACTCGCGGGACTGGGGTGCGTCGGGGAACAAGAAGTTGCACGGATGGGAGTTTGCTCGGTTCACCACGTTGCTCGAATACAAGGCGGAGGAACACGGTATCCTCGTTGACCGTGTGGACGAAGAGAACACGTCGAAGACGTGTTCATGTTGCGGGCGTATCCAAGGCGAGAATCGGGTGGAGCGTGGGTTGTACGTCTGTTCGTCGTGTGAGACAACGATGAATGCGGACGTGAACGGAGCGGTGAATATCCGACGAAAGATAACTCAGAGTCCTCCAACAGGGGATATGAGTAACGGCTGCTTGGCACAGCCTGGAGTGTTCTTGTTCGACCGCAAGAGCGGGATGTTTCACACGAGAGAACAGGGAGACTGCAAACCCTAATATCCCAACTCTCGGGATTCCTCTGGCTTCAGCCGGAGGAGGATGTCAACTCGAACGGTATGCAACGATTCTACCGCCCCTCAGTGCGACGTACAGTGTCTCACCACTGACAGCGAGGTGGTACCCGATCCCTGGGACATCGACACTCCACGAGCGGTCACCATGCCGTCCGTAGGCGACGAGCCTACTTGTCTCACCTCCTCTAGTACCGCTGTCGGGGACTACAGCGTACACCCGACCGTCGGCAACCACCGGACTGACTGCGTCACTCCCTTCTCCCGGGAATGTCGCCCGCCACCGCTCATCACCGCTCGTCGTGTCGAACGATTGGAGTGTCGTGTCTGTGGACGTTACCGTGTCGCCTTCCAACGACAGTCGAGTGCTCGTGACGTAGCCAACGCCGTCGGCGACAGCCGGTGACGACACACGGTGGATGAACTGCTCTCGATGGTCATCACTGGACATCCACGCCGTCGGGACGGGGAGGTGCCACCGACACCTGCCGTCGCGCCCGTACGCATGGAGTCCTGGTTGAACGCCACCCGCCTCGGGAAGGTCTTGGGCGAGTTGTACGAGTGGAGCAACGATGCACTCGTCTGTGACTGTTGGCGGGTGCCAGCGCCGCCGGAGACCGCTGTCGACCGACCAACGGCTGTCAACAGTAGTCCCGGTTATCGGATCACTCCTCCGGCTGTACCTTCCGAATTCGCCGGATGCCGAAAGGTACACACTGTCGTCGGTAATCGCTGCCGGCCCGGGTGGGATCCGGGGAGTACCGTCGGCGACGCGCCACTGTCTGTTCCCAGCAGAGTCGAACCCGATCTGACCACGACGTGTTGGGACGACAATCAGATCACCGTCGGTGGTTGGGGCGAACGTCCGAGCACCACATCTCACCGTCCGAGTGCGTTCCCCAGTCGCCGCGTCAACGACCGACAGGAACCCCTTCGGGTCACCGCTCGTTGATCTGTCCGATGCTCGTTCGACGGCGTGTACCCGGCCGTGGAGAACAGCGAGCCCGACAACGAACCGGTTGCCGTTCTCTCGCTTCCACAGTTGTTCCCCCGTTCGTGTGTCGTAACAGGTGACACCCTGGCCGCCGACGTACACACGTCCACCAGCGATGACCGGCGTTGCGTTGGAGAGACGGTACGTCGTCTTCGCTGGAGCACTGTTCCAACTGTGACCCTCTATCCGCCAAGCAACTTTGGGCTCGTCAGTCGGTGGGTCTGCGTGTGGGTTGTGGCTCGTGTTGTGGCCATCGTAGTGGACGGACGGCCACCCGTTCACACTGGGAGCTTTGAGTGATCGGTCTCTCAGAGTGTCGTTACACCCGGCGAGAGAGCCGAGTGCGAACACACCGACCGCCCGGAGGAGTCGTCGTCGCGTACTGATCACAGATTGAGCTGTCAGTATTTAAACTTCTGCTTAGTTAAAGCTACTGGGGAGTTGTCTAGTTGGGCGGGTCTCCATGTTCACCGGAGTCTGGAGGATGATGTCGTCGTCACCCACCGTTCGGAGTCTGGAGTCTGGAACCGCGAACTGGTCTGGGTTTTTCCGGGCGAACTTGCCCGACGAGACGTAGAGGTCTCTCTTGCCATCCCGTTCCTTCTTCAGGAGGGCAGACTGAGAGTAGCTTCCCCCTGCGAGCGAGGAGAACGATGTCGTGGAGAGGCTGATGTATCCAGGTGGAGACACGTCCGTGTTGAACCCGGCGAACATCTGAGCCTTGTCGTACGGGAAGTTGAAGCTCGTCAGGTGTGTCTGGTCGAGATTCATTGACTCTCCTTCTGATAGTTTCAACGTATAGAATGTGTAGATGCTTGTTTCGTCCAGGCCGTTCCAGTTCCACGTCCAGGTGTAGCTACTGTTGTTCTCGATGGTATGCGCCGAAGTGGCCCCCGTGTCGCGACGAGGAGAAACCCCACTCCGGGGTCAGAAACACCGCACAACAACGCCGCCGACTTTCATCAACAACACCCGCCACTGTTTCCAACAGTAACTTACAATAGTCAACAGCCACATCATCAAAGTACGACGCGCGGGTCGTCGCCGCAAGGCGGCGAGGGCGTCATAGCGCCCTCACCTCGCGTGTCGTGCCGGTCTACACGACATGTGTTCG
>JAHENP010000201.1 GCA_018609965.1 Haloferacaceae archaeon | reverse complement strand
GAGCCCGTCGACGACGGCCGCGAACCGGCCGTACGTCGCCGGGTCCTCGGGGTTGCCGCCGTTGAGACAGTCGACCGCGGCCAACGGCTCGGCGCCTTTCGCCGCGAGGTTGGTCGCGTTCTCGACGGCGACGGCCCGGGCACCCGCGTAGGGTGCGGCGTCGGTCCACCCCGGCTCTGCGCCCGCTGACAGTGCGAGTCCGCAGTCTGCCTCTCGGAGTGCGAGGACGGCGGCATCGTCACCCGGCCCCATCGCCGTCCGGGCACCGACCTCGTGGTCGTACTGACGGTACACCCACTCCTTCGAGGCCGTGTTGGGCGAGGCCACCACCCGCTCGACGGCCGTCTCGACGGCCGGCGAGTCGGGTGGTTCGCGGGTCGGTTCCTCTGGCTCGACGGCGTCGAGATCGTTCAGTGGGGCGCCGTCGCCGAGGAACTCGGCGTTGGCGTCGACGACCCGGTCGCCGTTGGCGACACAGACAAACCCCTCGTCGGTCACCCGCCCGATGTCGGAACACCCCAGATCGAACCGGGCCGCGAACTCCTGCACGCGGTCGACGTTCTCGGGGGTCACCTCGTAACACATCCGTTCCTGACTCTCCGAGAGGAGCCGTTCGACGGGGGTCATGCCCGACTCCCGGCAGTGGATCGCGTCGAGGTCGATCCGTGCGCCCAGCCCACCCTTCGCAACCATCTCGGAGGCAGCGCCGCCGAGGCCGGCCGCACCCAGATCGCGGGCCGCCTCGATCAGCCCCTCGTCGACGAGCGCCTCGTTACACTCGATCAGCCGTTTTTCGGCGTAGGGGTCGCCCACCTGGACCGCCGGTCGGTCTTCCGTCTCGGCGTCCTCGTCGAGATCCTCGGAGGCGAAGGCGGCGCCGCCGAGCCCGTCCCGGCCGGTGGCGTTGCCGACCAACAGGAGCCGGTTCCCCGGTTCGGTCGCGTCGGCGGTGACGAGCCGGTCCTCGTCGGTCAGTCCCACGCAGGCAACGTTGACCAACGGGTTCCCCTCGTAGTCCGGGTGGAACGCGACACTGCCGCCGACCGTCGGCACACCGATCGAGTTGCCGTAGTGGGAGATCCCCTCCACGACACCCTCGAACAGATACCGGGAGTGGTCCCGGTCGAACGCGCCGAAGTACAACGAGTCCAACAGCGCGATGGGGTACGCCCCCATCGACAGCGTGTCCCGGACGATCCCCCCGACACCCGTCGCCGCGCCGTCGAACGGGTCGACGTAGGAGGGGTGGTTGTGGCTCTCGATCCCGAACGTGAGGTACGGCGCGGGCTCGTCGTCTTCGATCTGCTCGTCGCTCGCCTCGCTTGTCTCGTCGGGTGCCGGCACGGCGACGACGGCGGCGTCGTCGCCCGGCCCGACGACCACCTGCGGGCCGTCGCCGTCGAACGCAGTCAGCAACGCTCGCGAGGAACGGTACGCACAGTGTTCACTCCAGAGGTTCTCGAACAGGGCCGCCTCCACACGCGTCGGTTCGCGTCCCAGCTCGGACTCGATCAGCTCCCGATCCGCGTCGTCGAGCGGCATTCGCGTTCGTGTTCACCACTCCCCGACATATGCGTTTCTATGTGCACGTTTTTGTAACCCCCGTCGTGTCAGGGGTGTCACTCAGGCGGGCGGAGTGCGAGCGCGGCGACGCCGGCCGCGACCGCCAACACGCCGCCGACGGCGAACGCGACCGACCAGGAGGCCACGCCGACGACCCAGCCGACGACCGCGCCGCCGAACACACCGCCCCACATCTTCCCGGAGTAGAGCAACGCGTAGTTCGCCGAGGAGTGTTCCCGGCCGTAGTAATCCCCGACGACCGACGGGAACAGGGTGTACTGTGGCGACCAGAAGAACGTCGCGACGACCACGGCGCCGACGAACGCGAGCGGCTGGCCGGCACGCGCGAACCAGACGGTGCCCAACACACCGAGCCCACAGAACACGAACGACGCCGCCATCGCCCGCTCCCGGTCGATCCGGTCGGAGAGATCACCGACGACGAGCCGACCGATCCCGCCCGCGACGGGGAGCACTGTCGCCGACGCGGTCGCGGTGACGGCGTTCAGTTCGAGTGCGTCCGCGAAGGTGACGATCTGGGCGGTGAGCATCAGCCCGGCGCCGGAGACGCCGACGAACATCGCGTACATCAGCCAGAACTGCCAGGTGCCGGCCATCTCGCGCCACTGGTACTGGCGGGTGTGGCCGGCGCCGTCTGTCGCCGTCTCCCCGTCGGTGTCCGCCTCACTCGTCCCGCTCGCGTCATCTCCGTCACCGCCGTCCACGTCGACCCCGTCGAGCCAGCCGCTGGGTGGGTCACGCAACACGACCGCGCCGACGAGAATCCCGAGCCCGATGACGATCCCGAGGTTGCGGAGCACGTCCGGGTAGCCCGTGACGGTGGCGTTCGCCCGGACGTACGGGACGACCAACGCAGACCCGCCCGCGAACGCCATCGTCCCGATCCCGGTCGTCAGCCCGCGGCGGTCGGGGAACCACTTCAGTGCCGTGTTGACCGCGACGGTGTAGACGATCCCGACGCCGACCGCACCCGCGGAGTACAACAGGTACACCTGCCACACCTCCGTCGCGACGGACAAGCCGAGGTAGCCCCCGCCGGCGAGCACGCCCGCGACGAGCGTCAACAACCGTGGACCGTGGCGGTCCCGGTACCAGCCGACCGGGAACTGCGAGCCGGCCTGGAAGATCACAAACAGAGTGAAGACGAGTCCGATCGCCTCCGGCGACACCGCCAGCGAGGCCTCCAACGGTGACTGGATCGATGACCAGACGTACTGGTACGGCGACACCAGCCCCATCATCACCGCCGCGGCCGCGACCTGCCACCACCGCGAGAACCCCAACGCCTTGCGAGCGCGGGTCGAGACAGCCTCTGTCGTATCGGCACGTCCCATACCTCTGGCACTGCCGGTCGACGGAATACCGTTTCGTTCGGCGAACCGCCGGCCGCGTCCGCCGGTGGTGGTTTCACCCACGCATGCCAACTTCGAGTCGTGAGAGGACTGTCAGAACAGCCGACACGTCGCCGTCTGTTGTCCGGGGTCGCTGGCGCGGCCGCGGTCGCCGCCGCGGGCTGTGCCGGTCGCCGGGGGCGGGGAGACGACGTACCCGAGGGAACGCCGGTCGCGGTCGCGTCACTCGACGGCCGGCCGGACGCGGCCCAACCCGTCGGCTTCACCGCTCCGGAGGCGTTCTGTCGGTACCCGACCCGACGGGTCGAGATCGGCGGTGTCGGCGACGGAACGGTCACAGACGAACTGACGGCGACGGACGCAGCGACAGCGACGGACGCAGACGGATCGAGTGAGACGGCGACGGATGCAGACGGGGCGAGCGAGACGGCGACCGACGCGGTCGCGGAGTCACCGACAGCCACGTTGGATCTGACCTGTCTCGCGCGCGGGAACGGGCGGTTCGAACTCTCCGGTGGGGCGGTCGCCCGCGGGCAGTGGACCGCGCCGGCGACGGACCGGTACACGGTCTCGGCGGTGTACGACGGCCACGGTCAGTGTCGCTACGACGCGGCCGACACCGCCAACGTCGTCGCGTCGCTCACCTCCGGCGTGGTCGTTCGCCCCGCCGACTCACAGCGGGTGCTCGCACAGGCGACCACCCAGGACGCCGGCACTGTCCCGGACGACCCGGTGACGGAGGGGGTCCAGGACGCTGTCCGGTTCGCGCTCGACCAGGTCGACCCGGACGAACTCGGCCCGTTCGCGCGGTGGGTGGGTCGCCAGAGCGCCCGACTCGCGGAGGGGGTGCTCGGCGCGGAGCTGGTCGGCCCCGCCGAAGACGGGTTCCCCGCGGCCGAAACCGACGTACAGACGATCACCACGCGGTTCGACGCCGAGGGCGGGTCGACGTACACCTTCGAGTACGCGCCACGCGCGCTGCTGGTCGGCGAGATCGACACCGACGAACGGTTCCGGGCGTCCGCGCAGGCGACCTACGAGCCGCGCGGCTTCCGGGTGCAACGGCAGTGAGTCGGTGGGACTGGGATTCGAACCCAGGAGGCCTGACGGCCACCTGCTCTCAAGGCAGGCGCAATAGTCCGCTCTGCCATCCCACCGCGTCTGGACGAACGGCCGTCTGTGATTTCAACCTACCGTTCGCGGGTCGGGGACGGACGGTGTCGAGACACTGTCCGAGCGGCTCCCGCACGGAGACGCGTCAGCGTGTGGTCGATGGCCTCAGTCGCCGAACCAGAGACTCCAGTGTGGCGACCGTGAAGTAGCTCGCGAACGCCGCGACACCGTAGCCGGACACGGCACCGTACACGAGTGTCCCACTGGTAACGCTGTAGACCGCGATATCCACCAGTGTGTACAACACGCTCGACTCCTCGGCGTCCGAGTCGCCGCCGGGAACTTCGAGCAGTGTGTACGCTGTCGTCACTGCCGCGAGGCCACCGCCGACAACGACCCAGTGGACTGCCTCCACACGCTCGTCTTGTCGTGAGACAACTTAAACTGATGCCGTCGTGTCCCAGTCCCGACTGACTCCGTCCCAACCGTGCGTGTCGTAGTAGCCGCGGAGCGCGTCGGCCAGTGTGTCGACGGCGCTCGCGTCCGCGTCGGTCGCCGACAGCACCGCTCCCGGCCGCACCCGTTCGCGGACGTACGGCGTCCCGTCATGGAGGCGTGTCTGCGTGTCGCCGACGACTGTCGGGGCGACGACGACGTGACGGGCAACGTACTTGACCGACGAGCCGTCGCGTTCGCGGTTCGCCTCCGCAACGTGTGCGACGAACGCAGGGAACTCGCTCACCGGCGGTTCGTTGCCGAGCAGGTGGGGTAGCTCTCCGCTCGCGTCTGTGTGGGTCACGAGCCGACAGCTGTGTCCACTCCCGAAAACTGTTGTCCGTGTCGTCGTCTGTCACCACTCGCCGCCGAACGACACCTCGACACCGACCTCGTCGGCGAGCAGTTCCACGTACTGTCGTTTGTCGTCGACGGTCAGTGAGGTGTACAGAAACGTCCCGTCGACGAGTTCGTAGAACGCACGCATCCGTCGGCCGTCGGGATGGTTGGCCGTCCGATTGATGAGGCAGTTCTGTCGTGCCCGCGGCGCGGAGTACGGGAGTTCGACCTGCTCGGTCAGATCGTGTGCCACGATCAGGTGATCGACTGCGACACCCAACGCCTGGCGTTGTTCCGTCGGTGCGGACTCGTCCACCGCGGGCAGTCGCCAGCCGTCGTCGAACCCGACGGCGTACCCCTCCGACACGTCGTCGACTCGCCACCCGTCGCCGTCGACGTGTTCGCCTCGATTCAGGCTCTCTGCACCGCCGCCCGGTGTGTGTGACTCCGTGACGAATCGGCGACGATCCTCCAACACGCCGGCGAGATCACGGACGAACTCGCGTGCCTGCTCCGTGGTGTCGACGGTCAGTTCCCCGACCTCCGACTCGACGGCCGACGCGACCGCCTCCGCGACTGCCGTCTCGTCGTCTCGGAGTCGGTCGATCACGCGGTTGGTCCGAGCGACCTGTTCGGCGACCTCCGCGGAACGACCAGACTGGATCGACTCCTTCGTGAGCAGTTCCAACACGTCCGGGTTGTCGACGAGATCGGTCAGATCGAACTCGACGACGGACACCTCGCCGTCCTCGTCGGCGTTCTTCGACAACACCTCGAACCGCTGGCCGTTGGTCAGAATCCCCCAGTCGACGGCCAACGCCTGACGCAT
>JAHENP010000200.1 GCA_018609965.1 Haloferacaceae archaeon | reverse complement strand
CCGGCGAAGAAGCCGACCAGCAACGCCGGCGAGCCGGTCTCGACGACGACGGTCCCTGCCAGCGCCGACACCTCCGCGGCCGCAAACAGGTCCACCTCGCCGGGGTCCAACAACCCGACCCCGACCGTCAGCCAGAACAACACCTGGTAGGGGTTGGTCAAGGCGAGGAGAAACGCCTTACCGAACCCAGTCGAGACGAGACCGTCGTCGGGTGACCCGGAGCCGCGTTCGTCGGCGTCGCCACCGTCGAGAAAGCCAACAGAGAGCGTGCCGCGACCCCGGAGCACGGCGAACACACCCGCGTCGGCCGCGGCGCCGTAGGCGAAGTAGAGCATCAGGAGACCACCGACACCGACCATCAGCCCGCGGACAGTCGGGAGGCGGTCGACGAAACCGACCACACCCAGCGCCGCGAGGACGAAGAAGACGCCGTCGGCGGCCGCCGCGCCGAGTCCGGCGCGGAAGCCGGCAGTCCATCCCCGGAGAACGCTCTCCTCGGCGATGATCGCGTTCATCGGCCCCGGTGGCGCGGCGAGCGTCAGCCCGAACACCACACCCGCCGCGAGCGTCGTGGTCACTGCCACGGTATTCGGTCACGACCCACGTGGGGAAAGCGGTTGTGGAGCGCCGGCTCTTTGTCGATGCGCGTCACAGAGCGGCGCGTGAGCGACCACGCAGACGACAGCGAGCAGGATCACAGCGGCGGCGGACACGGTCACGATCATCACGATCACGACCACGGCAACAAGCACGACCACGATCACAACCACGACAACGAACACGATCACGAGGAACACGATCACGACCACGGCCACGGCGAACGCGATCACAACCACGACGGACACGATCACAGTCACCACGCGCCGGATCTGGAGACAGTCAGTTACGCGGTCCTGACAGTGTCGAGTTCACGGACACTGGACGACGACCCGTCGGGTGACATCATCGAGTCGGCCGTCGAGTCGGCCGGCGACGAGGTCGTGCGACGGGAACTCGTCGGCGACAGCTTCGACCGGGTGCAGTCGACCGTCCACAGGCTGGCAGAGCGCGCGGATGTCGACTGCGTGGTGACGACCGGCGGGACCGGCGTGACGCCGGATGACGTGACAGTCGAGGCAGTCCGCGGAATCCTCCAGACGGAACTCCCGGGGTTCGGAGAGCTGTTCCGCGACCGCTCACGGGAGGCGGTCGGCACCGCGGTGATCGGGACGCGCGCGACCGCCGGGATCGACGACGGCGTCCCCGTGTTCTGTCTCCCCGGGTCGGAGAACGCCGCACGGCTCGGGATCGAGGAGCTGATCCTCCCCGAGGCCGCCCACCTCGCCGGGTTGGCGTCGGGTGAGGACTGAGCACAAAGCGAGACGAGACCGGCCAGACAGCCACCCGACAGCAGTCGGCGCGCGCCACGCTGGCCTCGTGCGAGGCTGCGGTGCGGAGCGGTCCAGCACCACGACAGCAGACGCGAGCGAGGGAGCGAAGCGACCGAGCGAGCGCCCGCTCACGGGTCGTTCCTTCCCGTTCGCGCCGAGGCTCTCCCGTTCGGTCGAGCCTCACAGTTTTTGATCGACATTTTTTCTTTGGGTGGGCGCGCGCAGCGTGCCCCACCCGAGGAGCGAAAAAGGTCGGTCCGTGGGTGTTTTGCCGTTCGCGGTCGGAGCGTGTGGTATGAGTAGTCGGCGGCGGAAGCCGGACTGGTTGAAGTCGCGTCCCCCGTCGGGTCAACAGTTCACGGAGATCAAGTCGACACTCCGGGAACACGACCTCCACACCGTCTGTGAGGAGGCGAACTGCCCGAACCTCGGCGAGTGTTGGAGCGGCGAGGGCGGGCGTGGCGACGGCGGGACGGCGACGTTCATGTTGATGGGCGACCGGTGTTCCCGCGGGTGCAATTTCTGTGACGTGGAGACCGGCGGGATGGAGGCGTTGGACCCCGACGAGCCGGCGAACGTCGCAAGCGCCGTCGCGGAGATCGGGCTCGACTACGTCGTGCTCACCTCCGTCGACCGGGACGACCTCGAAGACGGCGGGTCGCGACACTTCGCCGAGACGATCCGGGAGATCAAGCGCCGCGACCCGGAGATTCTCGTCGAGGTGTTGATCCCGGACTTCGGCGGCGACCCGGCGGCCGTCGAGCGGATCGTCGACGCCGGCCCGGACGTGATCGCCCACAACGTCGAGACGGTCGAACGGCTCCAGTGGCCCGTGCGTGACCGCCGGGCGGGCTACCAGCAGACGCTGGACGTGCTCGAACAGGTGGATCACACCGCCGACATCCGGACGAAGACGAGCATCATGCTCGGACTCGGCGAGTACGACCACGAGGTGTACCGGACGCTCCGAGACCTCCGGGCGGTCGGCGTCGACATCGTCACCCTCGGGCAGTATCTCCAGCCGTCGCGGTCACATCTCGACGTGTTCGACTACGTCCACCCGGACGCCTTCGACACGTGGCAGCGCGTCGCCGAGGAGGAGTTGGGGTTCCTCTACTGTGCCTCGGGGCCGATGGTCCGGTCGTCGTACAAGGCCGGCGAGTTCTTCGTCGAGGCACTGCTCCGTGAGGGGAAGTCCGTCGAGACAGCGCGAGCGACGGCGCGAGCGGGCGACTGAGCCGGGGTTGTCCCCGTTTTTCTAGAGATTCTGCGTTGGTTTTTGTATGAAGTTTTCTCATCCATTCTCAGTCTTTTTTGATTAGAAACGAAAACAAAATCACCCGTGAGAACTGAGAGACAGATAGGAGATGGAGATAACGTGGCTGGACGACGGTGTCAGAGTGACCGACGCGGCGAAGAACACTGTCGTCGTCGGTACCGAGGAGTGGTCGCCGGCCTCCGAGGGGCCATCAGTCACGGAAGCGTTGTCTGCCGTCGACCGTGGTCCCGACAAGCCAGAGCAGATCCTGTCGGGGCGGGTCCGGGCGCTCAGGCTCCCGCCGGTGGTGGTGGCGGCGGTGCCGTTGGCGGGCGAGGAGACTCGACAGCTGTTGCCGAGTCGGACAGTCGAACTTGACGCCGAGCCGTACGTCGTGGATGTCAACGCGAACGTCCGGTTGTTTCTTCGGTTCGACGGGCCGGCGACCGGTCGCTTCGAGACGAGCGGGGACGGTGGGTACGTGATCGAGTTTTCCGAGCCGACACCCGTGTCGATGGGGTTCGAGAGTCTGGGGGAGGTCGTCGAGGACACAGTGACGGTGTCGGAGACGACCGACGGCGTCGCGACCGCGCTGACGGCGTTGTCGGCCGCCAACGACACCACCTCGCCGGATCGGACGTGGCCGACGACTCGTGACGAACCGCCACGGATCGAGTTTGGTGGCTCGACGGACGTGCCGGCGGCGGTCGCCGACGACCGTCCCGACACCGGAATCGAGCTGGTCGTCCCCGACGACCTGCGGTACCTCTTCACCGGAGCGTCGCTGGTCCACTACCTCGGCGCAGAGGTGTCTGTCAACCCGGGCGCAGAGCCGGCACTGCGGATTGAGGGGCGGCGAGAGCCGCTGGGGGGGTTGCCGTCGTACCAGCGCCGAACCGCGGAACTGTTGACACAGTGTTTCTACCTAGACTGTGTCGCTCGGAGTGCTGGGCCACACGGTGGCCAGCTGAGCGTCGTTGACGTGTTCGACGACCTCGGGCTCGATGTCGACCGGCTGTACGAGGCGTCGCTGGCCGAGCGGGTGGAGACGTACCTCGACGTAGAGTTTCGACAGGTTCGAGACCGGTTCCCCGAGTGGCACCTCTCGATGTACGTCGCGCCGACTTTCGACCATGTGCCGACGCTGTCACATCTGCTCCAACAGCTCCCACACTTTTTCCTGCCGGAGTCACACGACCTGACGGAGAGCGAGTGGCTCGAACTCTCCTCAAACGACACGTTCGCGCGCGACCCGCCGGACCCGGAGCCCGACCCCGACGCACTCCAGCGGGTCACCCGGGAGGTGTCGAACGTAGACTTGGTCCAGCCCGAACTCGGCTCAAGCCGCGAACACGGCTGGCTCGCCGACGACGTGCCGATCGAGGTGTTCAAAGCGTTTCCGGAGGCGTACGAGAACCGGCGGAAGTATCTCGCCCGCGAGGGGAGTGAACTGACCGTCGCGGCAGTGCTGAACAACGCCGATATGCGCGCAGAACACGACCACGCCATCGAGCACTACGAGCTTCGTGCAGACGAGTTGAACATCGACATCACGATCCGGGAGAACATCTCCGTCGCGGAGTTGGCCCGGACGTTCGAGGCGACACACGATCTCGTCCACTTCATCGGTCACCGCGAGTCGGCGGGGTTGGAGTGTGCAGACGGCTACCTCCCGACGGCCAGCCTCTCGGAGTCGAACGCGCGGACGTTTTTCCTCAACGCCTGTGGCTCCTACCCGGAAGGAGAGGCACTGATCAGGAAGGGGTCGATCGCCGGCGGCGTCACCTTCGAGAGCGTGCTCGACAGCGAGGCCGCGCGGGTCGGGACGACGTTCGCCCGGCTGATGGTGTTGGGTTTTTCAGTGAAACGGGGGCTGGACTACGCGCGCCGACAGCTCCTGATGCCGAAAGACTACGCCGTCGTCGGCGATGGCACCCACGTCCTCGCACAGAGCGACGCGCTCGTGCCGCCAACGCGGTGGCTGTTCCGCGACGGCGACCAGTTCCGAATCCTCGCGGACAACTACGAGCCGTGGGCGCACGGCAGCTACATGCAGTCGACGCTGGTTGGG
>JAHENP010000199.1 GCA_018609965.1 Haloferacaceae archaeon | reverse complement strand
TGTCGCGGTACCAGTCGTTTCTCGCGGGTCGTGATGGGACCCCGCCGGAGGCGGCGGCCCACCGTGACTGCACGGCGTTCGTCCACGAACTGCGGACCGATCCGGAGCTGGCGGAGTCGACGGTGGCGACGTACGCGGCGTATCTCCACCGGTTCTACGCGTACATGACCCAGGTGGGCGCGTTCGACGCCAACCCGATGGCGCTCGTGATGGAGGAACTCGACGAGCAGATCGACCCGGACCCGACGCGCCGGGAGGTGACTGTCCCGGAGATGCGGTCGTTCCTGATGGGTGTCACCCACCCGTTGGAGCGGGCGTTGATCGTGACGCTACTGAAGACCGGGATGCGAGTCGGCGAGTTGTGTAACCTCGACCTGCGGGACCTTTCGCTGACTGGTGTCGACGGCTACGACCTTGGCCGCCGGCCGGCGTTGGAGGGGCGCGACGACTCCGTGTTCGTCCCCGCGGCGCCAGCCGTCGGCGAGACGCACAACGGCGAGGAACGCACCGCGTCGAACAAACGGAAACGCGACACGGTGGTCCCTGTCGACGCCGAGTTGCGGGAGACACTGCTCGTGTGGCTGGCGGTCCGCCCCGACACTCCCTCGCCCGCGCGGCCGTTGTTCGTCGGCACCACCTCCGGCTGGGGGGAGCGGCTCTCGCCAGAACAGGTCCAACGGATCGTCCGAAAGCAGGCGAAACGGGTCGGCTGGTACGAACAGGGCGCCGGCGTGACAGAGAACGTCACGCCCCACTACTTCCGGCACTTCTTCACCACCCACCTCCGCGAGCGCACTGGGGAACGCGGCGTGGTGAAGTATCTCCGTGGCGACGTTGCCGACGACATCATCGACACCTACACCCACAACTGGGGCGGTCAGGTCCGAGAAACGTACGAACGACACGTGTACGAACTGCTCTGAGGAGCCGCGCCTCTCTGTGAGCCAGGCGACGCGTTTCTCGGAGACCCACGCGACGAGTGTCTCGGGGACCCACGCGATGGGGGTCTCGGGGACCCATCTACCGTCCTGTTGTCTCGTCCGCGACTCGTAAATCGTATGATGATATATCGAAATAGTCAGTACGTCCACACTGCGAGTTGAGCCCACGGCGACACGGGAGAGAACACGTCGTCGACCGACGACCCAACGCCGTCCCTGCGCCGGGTCCGCGACATCGAAGGGTTAACACGACTGATTGCCGTACAGTGTGGTATGAGTAACGACGCTGCGGGGGACGATTCGCGTCCCGTCGTCTTCGATCTCGCGCCGAACTGTACGCTGACGGACGTGACGGAGGGAGCCAACTACCACGCGACTGTGAACGGGGTCGTCGACTACGGTGTGTTCGTCGACGTGTCGGACGCCGTCTCGGGGCTGGTCCACGAGTCGGTACTCGACGGACAGGAGTACGCCGTCGGCGACCGGCTGATCGTCGAGTTGGAGGCGATCAAGGAGAACGGTGACGTGGCGTTCAGCCCGGCAGCGCCGACGGACTACCGGACGGAGGCCGTCGAGCACGACCCAGAGATCACGCCCGTCGAGGGGTTGGCCGTCGGCGAGACGGCGACCGTCGAGGGCGAAGTCGTCCAGATCAAACAGACCGGTGGCCCGACGATCGTCCAGTTGGGGGACGAGACGGGGGTCGTCGGCTGTGCCGCCTTCGCCGGCGCCGGTGTCCGGGCGTACCCGGAGCTGTCGGTCGGTGACACGGTTCGGCTCCGCGGCGAGGCGGAGTCACGCGACGGCGCGATCCAGTTGGAGATCGACACCGTCACAATTCTCGACGGCGAGGAGGCCGCGACGGTGCGGGACCGGCTCGCCGACGGGCGGGCCGAGCGGGCGGCACCCGCCGAGGTCGACCCGCTCGTCGAGTGGGAGGCGTTCGAGGAGATCCGGACGGAGTTGGTCGAGGTCGCGCGGCTGTTGCGCCAGACCGTGTTGGAGGGACGCCCGATCCGCATCCGACACCACGCGGACGGCGACGGCATGTGTGCGGCGATCCCGGTCCAACAGGCGTTGGAGGCGTTCGTCGCCGAGGTTCACGGCAGCTCCGACGCGGCACGCCACCGGGTGAAGCGGCTCCCGAGCAAGGCGCCGTTCTACGAACTGGAGGACGTGACCCGGGATCTGAACTTCGCCTTGGAAGGAGAGGCGCGTCACGGCCACAAGCTGCCGTTGCTCCTCATGCTCGACAACGGGTCGACCGAAGAGGACGTTCCGGCGTACCGGAAGCTCGCGCACTACGACATGCCGGTAGCAGTCATCGACCACCACCACCCCGACCCGGAGGCGGTCGGCGACCTGTTGGACGCACACGTCAACCCGTATCTCAACGGGTTGGACTACAGCATCACGACGGGGATGATGTGTGTCGAACTCGCGCGGCTGATCCACCCGGAGATCACCGGCGACCTGCGGCACGTCCCGGCCGTGGCCGGGCTGTCCGACCGGTCGAGCGCCGAGGCGATGGACGACTACGTCGAACTGGCCGCAGAGGAGGGGTACGACTACGACGACCTCGGCGATGTCGGTGACGCGCTCGACTACGCCGCCCACTGGCTCCGCTACAGAGACGGCGAGCAGATCGTCGCGGACGTGTTGAACGTCGGCGGCGACGCCAAGCGCCACGCAGAGCTCGTCGAGTTCCTCTCGAACCGGGCAGAACGCGACGTGGGTCGACAGTTGGACGCGGTGCGGCCACACGTCGAGTCCGAGCGACTCGACTCCGGTGTCCGATTCCACCGGGTCGATCTGGAGAACTTTGCCCACCGGTTCACCTACCCCGCGCCGGGGACGACGACCGGGGAACTTCACGACGAACTCGTCCGAGAGCACCGCGAGCCGGTGATCACGGTCGGCTACGGCCCGGACTTCGCCGTGTTGCGGTCGGACGGCGTCCGGCTCGACATCCCACAGATGGTGACGGAGCTCAACGAGGAACTGCCGGGCGCGGGCGTCTCCGGCGGTGGCCACCTCGTCGTTGGCTCGATCAAGTTTGTCGAGGGACGGCGTGAGGACGTGATCGACGCCTTGGTGGAGAAGATGGGTGATGCCGACTTAGACGAGGAGCTGTCGGCGGCGACCGTCGAGAACTGAAATCGGCAGGGGGCGGTCGCTTGCCGCTCGTCAGTGTCGGCGACTCACCGCTCGTCGGCGTCGACAAATCGGAGACGGCGGCGGATCAGCACGGCGACACCGGCAGCAGTACCGACGGCGGCAACGAGAAGTAGTTGTGGCACTCGGCCGCCGCCGAGTCCGTCGTTGCGTCCCCCCCAGTCGGCGTCGAACACACGCCGGTAGTAGTCGGCGACAGCGGGGTCACGGATCGCCACCGCGACCTCACGATTCTCCCCGACGCTCGTCGGGTTCCAGTTGAGCGAGCCGACGACAGCGGTGTCGTCGGCGACGACCCCTTTGGCGTGGAGTTTCTGGAACGCGCCACCGGGGTCGACCAGCCGGGCTGTCAAGCTCGCGTTCTCGCGGTCGGCCCACGCCGACAGGTCCTCGGCGAGCGCGCGGTTATCCTCCTCGACGTACCACGCGCTCGACAACAGGAGCCGAACCCGGACGCCACGAGCGGCCGCCCGGCGCGCGGCCGCGAGCAGTCGGCCGGACTCGACGGTCGGTTGGAGCACCGCCACCCGCCTGTCGGCGGCCGCGACGACGCGCGCGACACCCCCGCCGGCGTTGCCCGGCGCGGTGAGGAGAAACGTCGCGTTCGCACGGGTCGTCGTCGGTGTGAACCGCGAGGGGAGCGATCTCTGGCTGGTTCCGTCGGTTGCCGACTCCCCGCCGCGCCAGTCGGCCGTCGTGTCGTCGTCTCCGGCTTCCGTCGCCGAGTCGTCCGTGGCGGGACTCGCGGGCTGGGTGCCGCGGCCACGCCAGTCGTGTCGGAAGACCGCTGCCAGTTCGCGTGCCGCGGTCGCGCTGTCGAGTCGCACCCCCCACCCGCGGTTGCTCCCGCCGCCCGTCCCGCTGGGTTTCCAGTTCTCCGTGAGCACCAACGCTCGGTCGTCGACGACGGCGTACTTCGGGTGGTGGAACCGGAACCGGGCGGCCGCGCCGTCGACATGTCGCACCGCCACACCGGCGTCGACGAGCG
>JAHENP010000198.1 GCA_018609965.1 Haloferacaceae archaeon | reverse complement strand
GGATCGCTGGTGACGTACTGCCAGTCGAACCACGGCGCCGGCCCGGTGATCCCGACCAGGTCCGTCACCGCGACCGTCGCCGCCAGCCCACCGACGACCCCGACCGGGCCGACCACCCCCGGCCACCGGCCGTCGGCGACGTTGTTCCAGACGACTAGCGCCGTCGGTGCAAGCGCCGTGACGAAGAGCAACCAGACGGACCGGGCGACCCCCGTTCGGTCGACGAGCGGCACGCCGAGGACGGCCACCGCGAGCAGTCCGGCGGCCGCGTAGTTGCCGTTCCCCAGCCCCAGCCGGTCGTCGACGACGTACCGGACGATCCCTGCCGCCGGAACGACCACCGTGAGGAGATACACCAACGGCGCACCCAGCAACGCCGCGACCGTCGTCAGCGGCCCCAACAGGAGCGTGCCAACGACCGGCCCGCCGACGAGCGCGACGAGGGAGCCGACCCCGATCCAGGTGGCCGTCCGGTCGAGCCGGCCGTAGACGTACAGCCCGGCCAACGGCGCGACGACGGTACAGAAGTAGGTGAACCACACCTCGTCGCCCGCGATCACCTCCAAGACGGCGACGAGGCCGAACCCGCCGAGTACCCCCGCCAACGCCGTCGACACCAGCTCCAAACTCGTCTCGCCGACCGTCGAGTGGCGGCGCGCGTACCAGACGAACGCGACCGCCGGGACGACCGTCAGCCCGGCGAAGACGACGTACCACCCCGGCTCGGCAGCGGCCAGTCTGAACGCGTCCCAGAACACGTACGCGAGCAACACCGCCAACGCGACGATTCCGAACACGGACGCCCCGAGCGTGAGCGACTCGAACAGTCGCCCGCGGAGCCGGCTCACCCGGCCGAACCCGGACTCCCCGCTCGCCCGCCCGGTGTCGGTGTCTGTTGCCATCTCAGTACTCCTCCTGGTAGCGCTGTGCGACGAAGTCGCTGATCAGGTTCAACACGAGTGTCATGACGAACAGGGTGAGTCCGATGGCGAACAACGCGCGGTAGCCGGTCGTCCCGCCGGCCAGATCCGACAGCCCCAACTGGACAATCGCGGCGGTCATCGTCTGTGTCGACTGGAAGAAGCTCCCCAGCAGCTTCGGTGCCGACGACGGGAGCCGGGCGTTCTGGCCGGCCGCGACGACGACGATCATCGTCTCGCCGATGGCCCGCGAGAGCGCGAGGATGTAAGAGGCGGCCACCCCGGAGATCGACGCCGGCACTACGACGCTCGTCGCCACGTCGTACTTGGTCGCGCCGAGCCCGTAGGCGCCGTTCCGGAGTGAGTCCGGCACCGCGCTCATGCTGTCCTCGCTGATCGACGACACCATCGGGATGATCATGATCCCCATCACCAACGACGCCGACAGGGCGTTGAACGTCCCGAGTTCCAGCCCGGGGATCGCGCTCAACAACGGCGTCACGTACACCAACGCGAAGTAGCCGTACACGACCGTTGGCACGCCCGCCAACACCTCCAGCAACGGCTTCAACACCGCACGCCGCCGGCTGCTGGCGTACTCGCTGAGGTAGATCGCGGTCAACAACCCCACCGGCAACGCGACCGCGGCGGCGCCGACGGTGACCAACAGGGTGCCGAACACCAACGGCAACACGCCGAACGACACCGGCTTGATCTTCGGGTTGAACTCCGTCCCGAGCAGGAACGACGACACCGACACCTCGCTCACGAACTGGATCGTCGGCACCACTAAGGCGGCGACGATCCCGAGCGTCGTCAGCACGGAAACCGCGGCACACGCGAGGAACGCGGCGTGGTAGATCGACTCTCGAACGTCCTGTGCCCCTCGGTCTCCGCTCAGATCGACGCTGTCTCGTTCACTCATCGGTCTCGTCTGACCGCTCGTCCCGCTCGTGTTGTCCCAGTTCAGTCAGTTGACGTTTTCGATCGCGTCGTCCAGCCGTGACTGCATCTCCGCGACGGTGTCCTCGTTGTTCGGGACGTACCCCACGTCGCCGGCGACAACGTCCTCGACGCCGCTCTGCTCGACGAAGTACCGGCAGAACTCGGCGACGTGGTCCTCCGAGAGCGCGTTCGCGTTCGGGTAGGTGAACAGGGGGCGCGACAACGGGGTGTACTCCCCGGCGGCGGCCGTGTCCAACGACGGCTTCACCGGCCCGTCGCCGTCGTCGACGGCGACCGCGGTGACGGCGCCGGGGTTGTTGTAGAAGTACGAGAACCCGAAGTAACCGATCGCGTACTGGCTCCCCTGAACCCCCTGGACGATCGAGCGGTCGTTCTCCGTCGGCTCGTAGTCCTGGGTGTGGGCACCCCCTTCGCCGTTGATCGTCTCGGTCAGGTAGTCGAACGTGCCGGAGGTCTCGGCGGCGCCGTACCGTTCGATCCCCTCGTCGGGCCAGTCGGAGTCGATGTCGGCCCACGTCTGGTCTGCGCCCGCGTCGGGCCCCCAGATCTGTTGAAGCTGGTCGACAGTCAACTCTGTCGCCCAGTCGTTGTCGTTGTTGACGACAATCGTCAGCGCGTCGGTGGCAACCTTGATCTCGACCGACTCGACGCCGTTGTCCTCACAGCTCGACCGCTCGGCGTCTTTGATCGGCCGCGAGGCGTTGTTGATGTCGGAGTCGCCGGGACAAAAGAAGTTCTCGAACCCACCACCGGAGCCGGTTGACTGGACGTTGATGTCCACCTCCGTGTTCCCCTCGCCACCCTCCTCTTCGGCCGTGACGAACTGCTCGGCCACCGCCGTCGCCAACGGGAACACCGTCGAGGAACCGGTGATGCTGATGCTCCCGGAGAGCCCGTCGCCACCCGAGCCGCTGCCGCCGCCCTCGCTACAGCCGGCCACGGCCACTGCGCCCGCTGCCCCCGCCGCCGCGAGGAACTTCCGCCGTGATGCTGACTCCGCCGTCTGACCGTCGCCTCGTGACATCGAACTAATCGGCGCGCGGTACTCGTATGAACGTTGATATGACTGGTACGCCAGACAGTGGAGCGGTACTGATAGATATATAGCCACCGTCACGGTTCCCGTGTCGCCGAGGCGGTGTCTGCAGACGGGTGTCTGACGCCAGCCGGCCGTCGTCGAGCGGGGCCTGTCACACGCTCGCTCGGCCCGTACTGTGTCGTGACAGGCCGTCTCGCTCCCGACAACGCCGGTAGCCGACCCACACACCACCCCGTTCTCTGTGGCGTGCCGTCAGTATATATCTCGGCGAGTGTGGGTGACTCACACGCACAGACTGATTGTAGTCTCGTGAGCTTCGAGGGAGTATATAGATGTTCGGCAGGCTTTTGTCCCCACTGTCGGTACGGAAACGTATGGTCGAGACCCGGAAAGTCCAGGTGACGGGCGGCTCCACGTACACGGTGTCGATCCCGAAAGGGTGGGCGACGGACAACGGCGTCAGCGCCG
>JAHENP010000197.1 GCA_018609965.1 Haloferacaceae archaeon | reverse complement strand
TGGGCGTGACTGTAGCCCGCGTTCGCCCCGTCGCCTGGATGCGGCTCCGTCTGGTACCACCAGGCGTAGTTGTCGCTGTCGAGGCCCAGTTTGTCCTCCAGCACGTACCGGAGCGTTCGCTTCACCGACGACGACGATCCCGTCCACGCCTCCCGCACCTCCCGGTCGTGATCGGCCGGCGGTCGTGGTTCCCCGCCGTCTGTCGTTCCCGACGCCGTCAACCCCAACAGCACCGTGACCGGCGTCTCGAACTCCCCCGTCGCCTCGGAACCGTCGGGATATTCGCCACCCGTGGTTTGCCGTTGGAGGCCCTGTAGCTGGGCGTACGTCTGTTTCTGGTACCCCGGCTGGAAGCTGTTCTCTAAGTCGACGGTGAACGTCTCGCGTTCCTCGCGGATACCGTCACCCCGCCCGAGGCGAAGCCGTTTCTCACGGTACCCCTCGTACCACGACAGGAACGACGCCACCACCTCACCCACCGGACGCGCCTCCCGGCTCACCGTCTCGTACACCGTTCGCGTCTCGTGTTCGCCCACCTCGATTTCCCGTTTCGCTTCCTCCGGCTCCGCCAACGCCTCCTCGCGGAGCCGCCGCCCGTGTTGAACCGAAATCGGCGTTCGCATCCGCTTCGGGAACTCGTTCCACAGCTCCGACAGGCGCGTCTCCACCTCCGGCACCTGCCGGTCGTTCGCCGAATCGAGATTCGGCGTGTCAGGCGCTCTATCGGCGTGCGCGGGGTTACTCCCGTTGGACGGCCGAGGCCGCTCCGGTGGAGTAACTGGGGCACTCACCGACCCGCACCTCCGGTGTGCGACGAACCGCCCACGGTGCCGGCCGGCTCCGGCGAGCCGGCCGCGAACCACCTCCCGTACCCTCCCGAGCCACCTCGGCTCCTACCGTCGCCTCGGTGGCCCCATACGGTCGGCGCAAGCGCCGACCGACCCGAACCTCCAAGTTCCTGCCGGGAGCCGGCGAGCCGGCTCCGGGCGGGCTTTCTCATAACTGTCGCCAGAAGCGTCTGTTCGTCGAAGTTGACGGTCGACCGGCCGGCTGTTGCACAACAGCTAAGCCGCCGGGCGAGGAAGGGGGAGGCACAGAAACCTGGTCTCCATTCAGGTTCCTCCGGGGTCGGCCGCCTCATCGGCCGGCTCCGGTCGTGCCCCGGCCTTCCTCCGGGGCGTCGGTTCATCGGTGAGCGTCGCCTGTGTTCTTACCACACCCGTCGACGGGGGAAGCGTATGAACCCTACGAAACCCCAACGGTTAACCGACCACATATGTAACACGCCGGTGTGCCCGAGAAAGAGACGTTCTCCGTCCGGCTCACCCAGGACATGAGCGACGCCATCGAACAGTACGCCGACGAGAACGGCGTCTCGCAGGCGGAAGCCCTGCGGCGTGCCGTTCGTGATCAGTACCTCCAGCCGCCGACGGACGGCGGCGAGGTGATCGACCGTGTCGACGAACTCGATACCGCCGTCGACGAGCGTGTCGCCCGACTCGAACAGCAACAGGCGCGCCAGAATCGGGGCGACACACTCCAGAACGGCGTCAACCTCGTCGGGATCGCCTACATCGTCGCCTACTTCACCGGCGGTATCGGTGGCCCGCTCGCCCTGCTCGCCGCCGTCGTGATCATCCTCGCCGAGGTGGCTGTCCTCGCCTACAACTACGGGGTGTTCACCGATGAGTGACGCCGAGCAGGAGCTGGAGACAGCACTGAACCCGGACGATGAAGACGCTACGTTCGTGGTGGCGGACGCCGAGGATTACAACCAGTCGCGCCGGCTGAAGGCGATTCACCAGGCGCGCGCCGACGTTCGGAAAGCACACCGGAACGTGTCGAGAGGGAAGGCCCCGAAGCACGTTCACGACGAGACACGGGCGGACCTCGCCCGAGCAGTCGCCTACTACGCCACCGAACTGGAGCCACTGATGCAGGAAGCCGAGTGGGACCGGGAACTTCCAGCAGGGCCGTGGGACACCATCGACGTGTTCGTCGCCACTGCGCCGAAGGTCCCGCCGAGCAGGGCCGACGAGTGGGACCGCATTCCCGAGCAGTGGTCGATGACCATCTTCAGCCGGCTGAACGAATTCGCGCGTGAAGCCGGTCTTGGGATCGACCTCAAGGACAGTAGCGACGAGTGGGAGGTGTAGCGTGGCCGTCGACGACGACGCCGCCGGCCGTGATCACGCCGACGCCACGCCCGCCTTCGACGACACCAACCCGCTCGGGAAGCTCTATCGGAAGCGGGTCGCCCAGAACCGTGATCTGACCGTGCTCGTCGCCGACTGGAACCTCGAACGCGGGAGTGGCAAGACCACCCTCGCCCTCCGTCTCGCCTCGGCGTTCGACCGGACCGACGCCGGCGTCACTCCCGAGAAGGCGACGATCTCCGCCGAGGAACTCACCGCCGCCTACACCGACCAGCCGGCCGGCTCCGGGCTTGTCCTCGACGAGGGTCAGGCAGACGCCTCGAACCGCCGGGCGATGAGTGGCGTGAACGAGGCGCTACGGAAGATCGTCGGCATGGGCAGAGTCGAACAGAAGTACCTCGTTCTCACCGCGCCTGGCGTCAACCAGGTTGACAAGGACATTCGCAACATGTGCGACGTGTGGGTGTTCGTCCGGTCGCTGGGCGAGGCGCAGATGTTCCGGGTGAAGTACAACCCGTTCGGCGACCACGAGGTGACTCACGACTGGGGCACGCTCCGGTGGTCCGGCGACCTTCCTGGCCCGCTTCAACAGACGTACGACGAGTTGACTGCCGAGAAACGCCGCCGCCTCCGCGGCGACGGCGACGACGGCGAAGGCTACGTCCCGGCGTCGGAAGTCCAGGAATCCGTCGCTGAAGCCCGTGAGACTGCCGAACGACAAACGCGCGACGAACTTCTCCGTCAGATGTACCAGTCGAACGACGACCTCACCCAGCAGAAACTCGCCGACAGCGTCGGGTTGAGCCGGTCGCGCCTTGCCGATATCCTCGCTGAGTCCTGACACTCAGCGTCGTCGTCGTCTGTCTGTGCCCGTACGTACACTGTTAGGGGCCACTCTCGCGGCTCCCGTGCAGACACCACCTCCCCCGCCTCACCGAACCGCCGCCACGATCTCCTCGACCCTCTCCCGAGCCTCCGGGTTGATCGACAGCCGCCCCAGGATTCCCACCGGCGACTCGTCTGTGGTGGCCGCGAGGTGACGCACCTGTTCTGTTGGTACGTCGACGCGCGTCTCCGCGTTCGACGACTCCGCCTCACCGTGCCGCCGTTCGTACCAGTCGTCATGCCACTCCTTTGGCGTCACTCCACGCGACGGGTCGGCTTCCTCCGCGTACTCCCGCCGGATCAGCTCCGGCGGCGGCAGCTCGCCTGACCGAACCGCCGCCTCACTCACCGGGTGACGTTCCCACGGCCGTTCCCCCTGCAACCACTCCGGCCGGAGGAACCGGTCGACCTTCCTGTTGATCGACTCCGCTCCCTCGACGACGATCTCCCCGTAGTCGACTCCCCCCGGCGTCCCGATGGGCGTCTCCTCGTCTCCGTCGACGACTGCCTCCGGTTCCCACGTCGCCGGCGTCCGCCCCGACGCCTCGCGTACCGACCACTCCGGCTCCTCGCCCGCCTCGCGCGTCGGTGTGCCGACCACTGCCGACTCTCGGGCGTCTGCCCACCGTTCGCCCGGCTCCGCGAGGTACGCCGGCACGTCGCTCTCTCCGCCGCTCTCGTCGCCGTCAGCGTCGCCGTGTGCGTCGCCGTCCGTCTCACCCGTCGCCGTGAGCCGCGCCTCCGTGAGCGTCCCTTGCTGGCTCACGCCGAACGTCTCGCCGCAGTGAGCACACCGTCGCTCGCCGTCGACACGTACCACCTCGCCAGCGTGGTCCGTCGCCTGCGACGCCTCCGGGTCGCGGAACTCCTGCCGGCACTTGTCGACGTTCACCGCCGCCGTCGCCGTCCCGGACTTGCTGTTCTTCTGTGAGGTGGTCGCCCACTGCGTCGCCGCCCACAGCAGGTACTCTGCCGACCGTTCCAGCAGATCCTCGCTCGGGTCGACGGCGATGTACTCCGAGACGTACGCCGCGAAGTCCTCCACCTCACCCGCCTGTTTGACTTCGACCGTGTCGTCGAGCCGGTGAGCCGCCCACTCCGCCGTCGGACACTCCGCTACGTGTTTCGCCACCACC
>JAHENP010000196.1 GCA_018609965.1 Haloferacaceae archaeon | reverse complement strand
TTCCTGTTGGCACGGGGCCGCGCCGAGAAGACGACAGGGTGAACACGACACGTGGATTTAGAGGAGCTACGCAGCGTTCGGGAACAGGAGCGACGGACGGACAGCCTCCAGCACCTCCGTGACTCCTTCTACGACGACGCCGCGGAGTACGTCAGACAGCTGAAACACGAGCGGAGCCGCCGCGCAGAGCAGGCCGGCGACCCGTACGCGCCGGCCGCGATGCGGCTCACCGACGAGATCGACACCGCACAGGAGGTGATCGAGTCGTTGTACGAGCGCCGTCGCGGGAAGGTGGTAAAACTCGCCTCCTTCGCCGCCGCGGGGATGCCTGCCGAGACGGACGGGATGACCGAACAGGAACGGTCGATGTTCGACGACGTGGTCGAACGGATCGAGAACAACGAGGAACGCGTGTTGGGCGCTCTCGACGGTTCTGGGGACGCCCAGACACAGGTCGACGGGGCGACAGACGCCGGCCGGGCGGTGCCCGCGACCGACACCGCCGGCACGACCTCCGCGGCAGACGCCGCCAGAGCGTCCGGCGAGACCGACGCGGTCGCCTCTCCCACCGAGACGGGCCTCCTCGGCACGGCAGACGAGACTGGCGCAGGCGACGACGCGGACCCGGTCGGAGCGGCACCAACGCCGGAGGCGACCGAGGAGCCAGTGGCCGCCGCGGCCGAGAGTAGTGTGGCGACAGACGACGTCGCGGCGACGGCCGACGGCGTCGCCGATGGGAACGGCGGAACAACCGAGGGGGGCGACGGGAGCGTGTTGGCAGACGCGATGGGCGGGCCGGCGGACAACGGGTCGGCTGGCGGCGCGACCGCGACAGACGAGACACAGCCGGCGGCGAGTGGCGGCGCCAGTGACCCTCCAGCCGAGTCGTCTGGAGACCGGCCGGCCGCAGAGGCTGCCGTCGCGACCGGCGTCGAGGAGTCACCCGTCGCCACGAGCGGAACGGACGCTGTCGACGACGGGGAGGTGACCTCGGCGGACGCCACGCCCGGGTCGGGCAACGCCGCGGCCGAACCACCGGACACGAGAGCCGCGTCGGCAGACACGACGGCCGCGCCGTCGACGGGGGACGCCACACCGCAGACGACCGGTGGCGCGCCGGCGGGACCCGACACGGTGAGCGGAGACGGGCCGACCACTGACGACGGAGCGGTGAGCGGAGACGAGCCGACAACCGACGACGGAGCGACAGACGACACCCCGACGGTGGAGCGGTCGACGGTCCGGGTGACCAGCGATGTCGGCGAGGTGTTCGGGGTCGACGACCGGACGTACAAGCTCGCGGCGTCGGACGTGGTCCACCTCCCGCGGATGGTCGCAGAGCCGCTTGTCGAGCAGGGTGTCGCCGAGCAGTTGTAGCCGGACGCGACCAGGCTGGCGGCCGAAGCGTCGCCCCTAAGTGGGCCGGCACAGTTCTTCAGGGTATGACCGACCAGAGCGGACGCAGGAAGCGCAAGCGAACGGGTGGTCGACGCGTGCCGTCGAGTGACAAACAGGCGAACCAGCGCGGCGGTGAGCCGACGGAGACGACCGTCGACGACCGCCGGCTGAAGACGGTCGACACCCGCGGCAACGGCCAGAAGGTACGCGCGCTGTCGACCGACATCGCGCAGGTCGCCGTCGACGGCGAGACGGAGACCACCGAGATCGAAGATGTCGTCGACAACCCCGCGAACGTCAACTACGTCCGCCGGAACATCGTCACCCGCGGCGCCGTCATCGAGACCGGTGTCGGCCGCGCGCGTGTCACCTCCCGACCCGGCCAGTCCGGCCAGGTCAACGCGGTGCTGGTCGAGGAGTAACGCGGCTTCTCCGTTTTTCCTCGCCGAGTGGCGACACCGTTCCCCACCGCGACGTTCAAACCCGTCGCCGTCCACCCTCGGGGCGTGAGTGACGACGACGCGCCGGCGCGGTACGACAGACTGGAGCGCCACGAGACGCCGGGAGCGCGCAACTCCCTGTGGCACTGGCGGGAGGCCAAGTCGCTCGTCGAGGTGGCGCGCAACTACCTCGTCGTCTGGCTCGTCCGCGTGTCGCCGAGTCTGGCGTCGAAGCGAGCGCTCCTGTCGGCCATCGGCGTGGGCGTGGGCGAGGATGTCGCGTGGGGGTTGGAGGCGACACCGGACGTGTTCTGGCCGGAACGGATCACGCTGGGCGAGGACGTGATCGTCGGCTACGACGCGACGATCCTCTGTCACGAGTTCCTCCAAGACGAGTACCGTGTCGGTGACGTGGTGGTCGGCGACCGCGCGATGATCGGTGCGGGCGCGGTGCTCCTCCCGGGCGTGGAGATCGGCGCGGACGCACAGGTCGCCGCCAACTCGTTGGTGACTGAGGACGTGCCGCCGGGGACGACCGTCGCGGGCGTGCCGGCGGAGCCGGTCGCCCGCGAGACGGACGCGGACGTGGAGACGGGGCAGTGAGGTGGGGGCGAGTCAGTCCAGTTGCCGAGCGACGCCGTCGGTGAGCGCGCGGCGGTTCGGCACCAGATACACCTCTCCGTCGCTCTCCACGTGGGTCGCGAACACGTCGATCTCCTGGACGACACCCTCCACGTCACCGATCCGGACGCGGTCCCCGATGGCGTACGGCTCCGTCAACAGGAGATACAGTCCGGCACTGCCGGACGCGAGCAGATCGCGGAAGGCAACCGCACCGAGAACGATCACCGACGCGAGATAGCCGGCCAACAGGACGACCAACGCCGTCGTGGCGACGCCGACCTGTGCGAGCGCGATCAGCGCGGCGACGTAGACGGTGCTCCACTTCACCAACAACGGGACGAGGCCGACCTCCGGGAGCTTCACCCCGCGGAGACGCTCGTCGACGAGCAAGCCGAGCTTGTCGCCGACGATCAGTCCGACCACGAGCACGATCACTGCGACGAACAACCGTGGGAGGAACGCGACCACGACCGTCGACACCGCGGTGACGGAGTCGACACCGAGTGTGGTGAGTCCGACGACGACGAAGACGACGAACGCCAGATAGCCGCTGAGTCGGGCGAGGATCGTCACCGTCGAGACGCCGAACCGCCGCACTGACCGTTCGAAAGCGGTCCCCTCGACGCTCTCTGGCACACCCAGCCGTTCGAGCAGCCGTCGGTTGAACGAGATCAGCGCGTAGCTCACCCCGGCGCCGACGAGCAGGATCAGTCCGAACAGGGCCAGCGGGACGAACGGGACGAGCGGCTCCAACGCGTCGAACTGGAGTGGTGTGGGGACTGTCTCGGCCGACATCGTCGCGAGAACACCGCGCATGAATCAGTACTCCTCTGGGTCGAGTTTGAGGATCAGTTCGCCGCTCTTGAACGCGCGGACGAGCCCGTCAGACTCCGAGAGCACGATCGCGACGGCGTTCGTGTCCCGGGTGATCGCCGCCGCCGCCATGTGGCGGGCGCCGAGTCCCTTCGGGATGTCGACCCCCTCAGCGCTCGGCTCCAGGTAGCGGTACGAGGAGACGATCTTCCCGGAATCAGAGATGACGAACGCGCCGTCAAGCCGGGAGAACTCCTTGAGCATCACGTCGACGATCGGGTCGCCGACGTGGACGTGGCTCTTCTCGAAGGGGTTGTAGCTCAGCGGTCGGGAGTTGTTCATCGTCTTTCCGGCGTCGCCGACGACGAACAACGCGCCGACGGGTTTCCCCTTCTGGCCCTTCTGGCCGAGTTCGATCGACACCTCGAACACGTCACGGATCACCGACGACTCCGCCCGCGAGTTGACGAACAGGTCGTAGATCCCCGACTGCATCGACTCCGTCACGGTCACCCGGACCGTCGCGTCCGGCCCGTCGGTGAACACGCCCAGCACGGCCAGCACCGTGTCGCCGACGGTCGCGAGCCCGGCGTTCATCGCCCCTTCGACGCCGAAACGGATGCGATCGCGCACGTCTTGGAACGACAACGGGAGCTCGACGAACGACTCCGCGCCCACGTCGTTCGCGGGAGCGACGACGACTGGTTGCTCGTCTGCCGCCTGGAAACTGTCGTACAACGACTGTCCCGGGGAGAAGAGGAACACCTCGTCGAC
>JAHENP010000195.1 GCA_018609965.1 Haloferacaceae archaeon | reverse complement strand
TCTCCGAGACGAGCTACGAGGCCGGCGAGCCGGACGAGTCGATTCGGGCGTACCGCGACGACGTGGAGGACGCCATCGAGGCAGACACCCCGTTGGTCGACGTTCGCTCGCCCGAGGAGTTCACCGGCGAGATTCTCGCCCCGCCGGGCCTCCAGGAGACAGCCCAGCGTGGCGGTCACATCCCGGGTGCCAGCAACATCTCGTGGACCTCCGTCACGAACGACGACGGGACGTTCAAGTCTGCAGAGGAACTCGAAGAAGTGTACGCCGACGTGTTGGCCGACGGTGACGACGAGATCGTCGCCTACTGCCGGATCGGCGAGCGTTCCTCGGTCGCCTGGTTCGCGCTCCACGAGCTCGTGGGCGCAGACCAGTGTGTCAACTACGACGGCTCCTGGACGGAGTGGGGGAACCTCGTGCGCGCACCGATCGAGACCGGTCCCGCCGACGACTGAGTCGTTTCCGACCCGCGACGACCGAACCGCCGTCTGATCTGTCTTCTTTCGCCGTCAGTCCCGATCGGTCTCGTCTCTGTCGTCGCTCTGTCTCGTCTCGTTGCTCCGCCCCCGCCCGTGGGCGCCTCGCCGGCCGCTCGGTTCCTCGGGGACCGCCTCGGTCCCGGGCTCGCGACGGAGCCCGAACGGGCCGTCGTCGGGGTGGCGCGGGCCCAGTTCCGCGTCGAGTCGCCGCCGGGCACCGTCGACACCGTCGGCCAGCAACCGGACGGTCTCGACGAGCAAGGCGACGACAACGGGTCCGAGAACGAACCCCAGACTCCCAATCGTGAGGACGCCGCCGACGAACCCGACGAAGTACAGCGAGACGGGTAGCTCGGCGGTGTACCCCGCGAGTCGCGTCCGGATCACCGCGTCCGGGAGGAAGCCGACGACCACCAAGCCGACGACGGTCACCGTCACCGCCGCGACAGCCTCTCCCGCCAGCAGTTCCAGTCCGGCCAACGCCACCACCACGACCGACGGCCCCACCACCGGGACGAACTGGAGCACGCCGGACAACACCCCGAGCACGACCGGGGAGTCGTACCCCAACAGCCAGAACGTCCCCGTGCCGAGCAGAAACGTCCCGAGCGCGGTCGCCGCCTGGAGGACGTAGATTGACCGGAGCGTGGCCGCCACCCGACGGTCCAACGCGAACAACGGCCCGTGGTACGTCGCCGGCAACGCTCGCGTCACCGCGACCCGGACGGCGGCGGGGCGGTAGAGCAACCCGTAGACGAGCAACACCAACACGAGCGTCTTGAGCAGCAACACCGGCGCGGCGGTGGCGACATCGACAGCGGCGGCCGTGAGCAGTTCACGCACGCCGGCGAGCAACGGCGCGAGAGTGACGGTGTAGCTGGTCTCGCCGACCGTCACCGGCACCGTCTCCGGCAACGACTCGAAAACCGCGAGCGCGGCCCGCCGGCGCTGGTAGAGCACGTACCCCACCGGCGCGACAAGCGCGACGACCGCCAGCGACGCCACCCCAGTCGCCACCCCGGCGGCCACCCGCGGGGACGCGCCCCGCCCGGCGGCCGCCGTCCGGAGCGGTGAGAGGACGTACGCGAGTGTCACCGCGAACACGACTGTCCCGAGTATCTCGAAGAGGACGACCGCGGTCACGAGTGCGAGCGCGGCCAGTGTCGCCGCGAGCGCGGCCTGCCGACTCGGTGGCACGACCCGACGAGCGGGAGCCGCGAGTAAGAAGGTTCTCACCGCCGGGCGTGTTCAGGCGAGACGGACAGTGAGGTGGCGAGCGAGCAATCAGGACGGATGCGGACGCGGAGTCGACCAACGACGATCCGACGCTCTCAGAGTTCGACCTTGGCGAAGAGGACAGTTAAACCGACCACGGGGTAGTCCACGACACCAGCGTTCTGTCGCCCGTGGGCTGTCGCTGGCGACGTTCGACACTGCTCGGCTCCGTCTCGGCTCCTCGCTCGCGACGGCTCCGTGGTTGCGTCGACGGGACGGCGAGGTCGACTTCGGCGCGAACGACGGGCGAGGCTGGCGGTGACCACGGCGGTTGCCTCGCCCGTGACCACGATGACGGCTGGAGCGGCACGAGGCGACGGGGAAAAACCCACCACGGGATTGAAACACTCCGTCTGACGTGCGGTGCAATTAAGAGGGTGAGCGACGAGTGTTGAGGCATGGAAATCGACAGACACACGGACAGAATCGTCGGGAAGCACGGTCAGAACCGCTCAACTGTCCGTGTTGACGGGGAGATCGGAGACGGCCGTCCCGTGATCGACCCCGACGGATGGCCGGTCACGCACGAAAGAGCAGTGACCGCAGACGAGATCACTCTTCCGCGCGGAGGGGTCTCGGTCGTCGGCGGGGGCCGCGTCCCGCAGGGGTCGTCGACGACGCTCTCGACTGGGGACGTACTGGTGTGTGAGTCGCCGGTCACGTCGGTCGTGCGCGTCGACGGCCGTACACGGGTCTCGGTCGACGACCACGGTCGCGCGACACTCCGCTCGTCGGGGGACGCGGCCGTGGGGTGGGTCGCGTCCGACGACGACGCTCCCGCGGAGATCTCTCTCCCATCCCGTGACGCGAGGGGCGTCGCGGCGACCGTAGAGGCGGCGGCGGCCGTGTCGCTCCCGAACACCGAGACCCCCGAGCGAACGTGGCCGGCAGCGCGCGGTGCCGCCCCTGTCGTGACCGACTCCGATCACGACCGCGGAACATCCCCATCGGAGGTGGATCGACCGGACACGGGCGTGGAGGTACGGCTCCCCGACAACCTGGCGGCTGTCACCGCGACCGCGACGCTCGTCGGATACCTCGCAGCCGACACTCGCGTCGGGTGTGGCACGGAGGCGCGGCTCTGCGCCGCCGGCAACGAGTGGTCGCTCGGCAACGACCCTGACACGATTGACGAACGGGCGAGCAACTGGCTACGTCGTATCTTCTACTGCGACTGTCACGTCCGCTCAGCCGGCCCACACGGGTCGCGACTGTCGGCTCACGAGGAGACACTCGAACACGTCGACGGAGCCGCAGACGAATTGTACGACGCACCGCTTGCGGAGCGTGTCGCCCGGTACCTGGACGCGGACGACGCAATCGACGACGCCCTTCCTCGCTGGCCCGAGACACTCCACGTGGAACCGAATGTTGAGCGACTGTCGGCAGTCGTCGGAACGCTGGGGAGACTGCCAGACGTACGGCTTCCTCACGCGCGTCAGATGGAGTTGCCGGAAATGCTGTCGCAAGACCGCGCGCGGCAGGCAATCCGAGGCGGCGAGGCGGGTGTCGAGACGCCGACTCTGCGGCTCGCCCCGTCGTCGACCGGGGAGGCGGTAACAGGCTGGTGCGCGCCTGGAGAGCCGGCTGGGGCGTTCGAGTTCTCGTCTCCGTCTCGGTCTCTCTGTTGCCGCGACGACGACCCGCTCCGAGCGACTGTTGTGGAGTGTGGTGGGGAGACGGCCACGGAGACAGCGAAAAAGTGGAGAGAAACAGTTGGAGACGACGAAATTGAGCTATCAGTTGTGTCGTCTCCGACAGTTGATCGACTCCAAGAAATGCTCAAATCGGACCGTGACGTGATCCACGTTGCCGGGCACGATTCTGGGGAAGGCGTCGTCTGCCGAGACGGAGAGACGTTCGACCGTTTCGACATTCCCTCTTTCGTCGACGCGTCGGCCGTCGTCTGGAACGTGTGCGGCTCCGAGGAGTTGGCACGCGAGACTGCCGAGCAGGGAGCCGACGCGAGTATCGGAACGCTCGGGACGGTCTACCGCGACGATGCTCGTCGCGACGGAGCCGATCTTGCTGGGTTGCTCTCGCTCGGGTGGTGTCTCGAGCGTGCAGTCGATCTACTACGGCGGACACGCGATCCGCTCGGTTGGGGAGTCGTCGGAGACGGCGCGACCCGCGTCTCCCGGTCCCCCGCAGTTTCTCCTCCGCTCGTTGTCATCGACACAGACGAGCAGATCGTCCGCGTTGACCACCGTGCTCCGGACTCCCCGGGGTCGTGGGTGTGTGACGTTCTGACGCAAACTGACCGACTGCCTGGAACTGAGACGTACGAGTTGACCGACGACACGACTACCAAACTCCGCGACCGCCTCGACTCTCCAATGGTGTGCGACGAAGAATTGCGTTGGCCTCAGACTCTCTAACTCCCGTCCCCGACCTCTGGGGGCCCGGTCCCCCCCACACCGTCCGTCGGTTCGAATGTGCCGTTCTCGGTCCCCAGAGTCGCGTCGACGGCGGTCACGGCGTCGACTCCGGTGACGACATCCCCGATCACGGCGGCGGTCGCGGCGACGGCGATAGCGACGCCGACCACCACGACGGCGGGGTGGCGGACGACGAGTGCAGTGAGCTTCTGGAGCATGGGTTTGGGGTGGTTCTGCCGATACTTATACCCCCGTCACCAAATCCTTTCAGTCAGGTAAGAAGAAGAATACAAGTAGACACGGAATAATACCGAAACAGCATGAACATCACAGTCTCCGGGATTCAGGAAACACTCCGCGAGGTGTTCGAGACGGCGAGAGACGAGTGTCCCGTCGTGACGGTGTCGTCGCTCCCGTCGCTGTCGTCCGTGATCGACGTGGTCGAGGGGCGTCGGTCGCGACTCGTCGTTGACGACGCGGTGATCAACGCGGCCGGCTGGCCGACGCTCGGACGGCTGGCGAATGTGTCCGGCACCGAATTGCGAACGTCGTCTATCGACCAAACGGCGGTCGCGGCCCAGGGGGCTGTCGCGACCGTCTGCACCGACACCCGACCACCGACCGGAGTCGTTGCCGAACCGTCTGACGACGTGATCCAACAGTTCGAGTCAATCTGGCGACGCGCGGAGTCGAGAGAGATCTCGTGTCCGACGTACGACTCGGTGATCGACGCGGTCGCGGCGGTCGGCGACGACTCCGCGGTCGGCGACGTTCGGCGTCTGTGTCAGTCGGTTCGAGGGGACAAGTCTGCGGACACTCCAGTGGGAGTGGTCGTCTGGGGTGCAGCAGCGGCCGAGCCGTCGGTCGCAACTCTTCGTGAGGAGATTCCTCCCCGTCTCGGATGCGGGGAACGCACCGTGTCCAGACGTGTCCGACAACTGGAAGACGCAGGCCTGATTCAGTCTCTCGCTGTCCCTGACGGCTCCCGCGGCCGTCCACCACGGAAGCTGAAACGGCAGGCTGACCCGCCACTCACGTCGGTCGGCCGCGAACAGTTGCTATCCATTTCGCGCTGAGGTTCGTTTTTCGCCACCGACAGTCTCCTTATGGCGAGAAATGGTGGTTTGAACCCTCAAGCCGCCGTTTACCGTAGTGTGAGACAACAACTGAACCACGGAACAGAGACAGAGACGCCGGGGTACGGTGGTCCGGCGGAGGTCGTGATCGACTCGCGGGGCGGCTCGGTCAGACTGTCGGTGTGGCGGCGGCCCGGCTCCCGAAGAGCGGTGTTCTTCGACGCGGCGGCGGCGCGTCGGCTAGCAGACGCGGTCGAGGCCGACGCCAGCGACGACGAGACACTCGTCACGGAGACGGCCGCGGCCGGTGCCGACGTGGTGGTCCGCCACCGGAGCGGCCGCCGCGAGTTGACGATCCCCCGCCAGCTCCGCCGCGGCCGTCGGCTGATCCGACTCGACCCGTTCGAGACAGCGGTCGCGACCGGCCTCCGCGAGGCGGCCGCCGAGATCGACGCTCCGGCGGCGAGCGACAATCTCGCGGCAGTCGTGGGGGGTGAGCGACAGTGACCGACGCGCGACGGTTGGCGGCGAGCGAGGCCGGGTTCGACCGCGTCGCCGAGGTGTTCACTAGCGTCGACACGGTCGCAGTCACGTTCAACGAGGCGCTCCGGGCGGTCGTCGACGCGGTTCACGACGGCGTGATCGACCCGGAACGCGTCGCCGTCGGGGGGAAAGCCAGCGTGTCGACACTCGGGTGGCCGCACCGACAGCGTCTGGCGTCGTTCGTCGACGGTGACCGGGGTGAGGTCGACCTCGTGGCACGCGCCGCCGACGGCTTTCGAACACTCGTCACTGGACGGGTCGACGGCCGACCACGAACGGCGAGACGACACGTCCCGCAGATGGAACGGCACGTGTGGGTCGTCTGTGACGGTGACGGCGTCAGTGCTAACGGCGAGATCTCCGTCGACGCCGTCTCGGAGGCGGCGGTTCGGCGGGCGGTCGACGACGCTCCCGAGGCCGTCGGCGAGGTGTTCGAGGCGGCTGGCGAGGCGGCCGGCGACTGGCGTTCCCCGGACGGCATGCCCGTGGTAGCGCTCGCGGCGTGGGGGTTCGCACGACGCGCAGAGTGGACGCGTGCCGAAGAGTGGGCAGACACCGTCGGTCTCGCCGACCGTGGGCGGGTGAGAGAACTTGTCAAGACAATCGAACACGGGGGTCTCGCCAGTCTGGAGGTTGACGACGCGCTCCCGTGGGTGTTGCGGCTGGCGCGCGAGGTGATCGACGGCCGGCACGACGCCGGTGAGGTTGACCCCGACCGCGGCGGGGGTTCCGCGACGCCGGCCGACTGACCACGGCGGCCCGATGACCCTCGCGTCTGATCGACACGCGAGGCGAGGTGTTCGTCGACCGGCATCACCCTGTCTCGCGGATAGGGTCGCTCTCAGCTTCGCGACTGCTGGCTGCTCAACGACAACCCCTCTCGTAGGCCCGGGAGACTGGTAGGTGGCTGTAACCCCGCTGAATCCGATTCTGATGAAACCACATAGACTTGTTTCGGTCGTGACTGAGGTGAGTCTGTTTCAGAGGCGACTCGCATCTCACCGTCCGAGTGAACACACGACCAGGTCTTCATCCGACCAACCCCTGCATTGTTAGTATCAGTTCTCGCCGTTCGTCTGCCTGACGGGTGTACCGTCGGTCAACAGCCTGTCCCTCCATATCACACAATACGAGCAAACGGCCGCGCTCCCCCGTAGTAAGCTGGTACCATTCACCACGCTTCTTCCGGTGACTGTACTTTTCGTGAAGATGTGACTCTACGGTAAATGGCTCGTTGGTGTGAATCTCACCGAGAACACACAGTTCGTACGGGGACGCTGTCTGGAGCTGGTCTACGCGCTCTTTCGGATTGTTCGATACGCCGATCTTGATGTACTCGTGCTCGTGTTCGATTACGTATACGTTCTTCCCGGCGCGAGTCGGCTCGTTGCTCACTGTTTGCCCAGTGTTTAATGCTGCAGATAACTAAAACTGTCGAGCACATCCCCGTTGACATTCCCCCTCGCTGCTGTCGACACCGGGCGAGCCGCCGACAAGTGGTGAACAGCGTGATCTCCCACGACCACACCCCAGCGTGTCGGAGAACGGCCAGTTCTTCCTTATTACAACATCACAAGAGTCTGTGAATTTAATCCCTGGATGTCGGTAGCGCCGTTGATATGAGCCAAGGACTTATATTGCAGAGCTATCATCGTGACGAAAAGAATGCCCTCGCCATGGGATGACCGACGAAAACAGTGTTGTAACTGCGAAGAGGTGTTTGATTGGGATAAATATTACGTCTGTCCACACTGTAATCGTTTCTGTGTTCGGAATTGGGAAAACGGCTACGCAGAAGCGTATGAGTCAGATGAGTGATTTTTCGCTAGCAACGGAGATGGCTGTAATCCCGTCGAACCCGGCTCTGGCACAGTCCCACGAGGTCACACGATGTCGAGACAACCTCCACTACTCGGTGTGGTGGCGAACGCGGCATAAGGTAATCGAGAATAGGGTAATCTGAGTTACCCTATTCTCAGTTACCCTATTCTGACGTACCATCTCGCGGTGGCTTCTTGTGCTCCGGTCGACTACCTGCGTCCGATGATCTCGTTCGTCGACCGGGAGACGGAACTCGACACGCTCCAGTCGCGGTACACCGCCGACGAACCGTCGTTGATCACCGTCTGGGGACGGCGCCGGGTCGGAAAGACGGAGTTAGCCGTAAGCAGGCGGTAAGCCCCCTTCCTCAACGAGCGACCCTAAGGGAGCGAGTAGGGAGGGGATACACCGCCGTCATCATCTTGCATTCACAGTTCTGTTGCAGCCCCACAGGCCAACTAATCAAAACGTTTATGTTTATACATTGTCTAAACTCTGGTGATGGATAGACACGAAATCGAAGGCCACGAAGTCATCGACGGGACAGCCAAAGCCACCGGCAACGGCGCTCACGTCCTCGTCCCGAAACGATGGCGTGGCGCAGACGTGAAACTCGTCCGAACCACCGAACCCGACGAGTAGCACCATGCACTACGCCTACAGGTATCGCCTCCACCCGACTGCATCCCAGCGAGAGACGCTGGACTATCACCGTGATACCTGTCGGCAACTGTACAACCACGCACTCACCGAGTTCGAGCAAATCTCCGACTCAGCAGGAACGCTCAATCAACGAGTGCGTCAAGTCCGCGACCAACTACCCAACCTCAAAGACTGGTGGAACGAGCTTACCGACCTGTACTCGACAGTCGCACAAGCTACTGTGATGCGAATCGAAGATAACATCAAGAGCCTCTCACAACTCAAACAGAACGGGTACAATGTCGGGAGTCTCAACTGGAAAGCACCCAGCGAGTTCAGGAGCTTCACCTACGTGCAGTCTGGCTTCGAGTTCGACAAGAAGAACGGCCAGACTGTGCTGTCACTCTCGAAACTCGCAGACATTCCAATCAGTTACCACCGCGAAATTCCTGAGGATGTCACCGTCAAAGAGGTCTGTCTCAAGAAGGAACGAACTGGTGAGTGGTACGCTTCCTTTGCTGTCGAGGGCAAACAAGAGCCACCGAAACCAGAGAATCCAGACCGCTGTGTCGGGATTGATGTGGGCATTCTCAAGTACGCTCACGACACGGACGGGCGTGCAGTCGGCTCACTTGACCTCCAAGGCGAACGAGAACGTCTCCAGCGTGAACAACGGTCACTCTCGCGGAAACAACACGGCTCGAACAACTGGGAGAAGCAACGGCTGAGAGTGGCCGAGTGTCACCAGCAACTCAGGCGGAAACGCCACGATTTCCTGCACAAACTCTCGAATTACTACGCCACTGAGTACGACGTGGTGGCTGTCGAGGATTTGAACGTGAAGTCGATGCTGGAGTCGGCTGGAAACAGTCAGAATACGGCTTCGGCAGCGTGGGATACGTTCACCACACTGCTCGAATACAAGTGCAAGCGAGAGGGCACGCACTTTGTCGAAGTCGAGCCTGGGGGGACGACCAAAGAGTGTGCGTCGTGTGGTGTCAGCTCGGACAAACCGTTGTGGGTGCGTGAACACTCGTGTCCTGCCTGTGGGTTCGAGATGGATAGAGACGGAAACGCTGCGCTCAACATTTTGTCTCGTGGGTTTGAGAAGCTAGGACTGGGACAGTCCGAAGAGACGCCTGTGGAGACTGCGCTCCCTCTGTTCACCCCATCGGGTGCATCCGATGTTGTGGATGGAAAGCGTGTCGTGGAAACAGGAAGCCCCACCCTCAAGGAGCGAACGGCGTCAGCCGTGAGCGAGTAGGGTGGGGTAGTTCACGGTACCTGCTCGAACGGGACGCGGTGGTCGTTCTCGACGGGTTCCCGTTTCTGATCGAGGCCGACGAGAGTCTCCCGTCGGTCGTCCAACGGCTGTGGGACCACGAGCTGGACGACACCGCCGGGACGCTCGTGTTGATCGGCTCGTCGATCAGCATGATGAAGGAGAAAGTGATGTCCGGCGGGAGTCCGCTCCACGGCCGGTTCGACACGCGACTCCGGCTCGGTGAACTCCCGTTCGACGCCGTCTCTCAGCTGCTCCCGGCTTACGACCCTGACGAACAGGTGTTCGCGTGGGCGATCTTCGGCGGCACACCCCACTACCTCCAGGCGGTCGACGACGGCCGTTCGCTGGCGGCGAACGTCCGCGAGGCCGTCCTGTCGAAGCGTGGGTTCCTCCACGACGAGCCGGAGTACGTCCTCCGGACGGAACTCGCAGAGCCGAACCGTTACTTCGCGGTGCTGCGGGCGATCGCGGCCGGCGAGACGACACCCAACGAGATCGCACAGACCGCCGGGATCGGTGCCGACCAGATCAGCAACTACCTGAAGACGCTCCAGGACCTGGAGATCGTCCGCCGTCGGGTGCCGGTGACCGAGGACCCAGTCAACTCCCGTCGCGGTCGGTACGAACTCCAAGACGCGTTGTTCCGGTTCTGGTTCCGGTTCGTCTACGGCCACGGCGACCGGTACGACCGGGTCGGTGCCGACGCCTACGAACGGCTCGTCGAACCACACCTACCCGACTTCGCGAGTCCGACGTTCGAGGAGCTGTGCCGCCGAGCGACACGGGAACTGTACGACGACTACACCTTCGACCGGATCGGGAGTTGGTGGTATCAGGAACGCAAGGTGGACATGGTCGGGCTCACGACACAGTCGACGCTCGTCGTCGGCGAGTGCAAGTTCACCAACAGCCCGGTCGGCTACGACGTGTTACAACGGCTCGAAGACGACGCCGCGGAGATCCGATGGCCGCCCCGCGACGAGACGGAGTACTGTCTGTTCGCCCGGAGTGGGTTCCGTCAGAGTCTCCGGGAGGCGGCCACGGATCGGGACGACCTCCGGCTCGTCTCGACTCCGGAGGCACTCGCGACACTTCGGTAGCCCGCGTCGACGACTCGGCCGTCACTCGCGTCGGCGACCCACCTGCCGTCCGCGCCGAAGGAACGAATACGACCCGCCCCCAACAACCGCTCGTGCGGGAGTACCAGCGCAAACAGTTGCTCGAACGCGCACAGCGTGACGCCGCGACGGTCGGCGTCAGGCTCCCGGAGGCGATCGAGGTGCAGGGTGAGCGGATCGACCTCCAGGAGTTCGTCTTCGAGATCAAACGCCGCGAGACGATCCCGTCGGGAGAGCGCGACCGGGTGGACCGCGCGAAACGGAATCTCCGGCGAGAACGACAGGAACGGCTGGAACAGATCGAGGACGGCGAGGTGTCCTTCGAGCACGGCGAGGAGTTAGTCGAGGGGATCGTCGGGATCGACCGCGCGCTGAACGCGCTCGAACAGCTCCGACCGGTCGACTTGGAGGCGGAGGCGCAACGCCAGGAACGCGCCGACCAACAACGGTGGGTGTCGTTTCTCCAACAGGCACTGGGCCGGGACGACGACGACGGCCGGGGGGGACGGTAGATGCGCAACGACGAGATCGCGGGACTGCTGGCGGAGTTTGCCGACCGCTTGGAGGCGACAGGTGTCGAGTACAAACCCAGCGCCTACCGCCGCGCGGCCGAGAACGTCCGGGAGTACCCCGGCGCGATCGAGGGGTTGGCCGCCGACGGCCCCGACGCGGTCGCCGAGATCGACCGGGTCGGTGACGCCATCGCCGCGAAGATTGTCGAGTACGTCGACACCGGCGAGATCGAGGAGTTAGCGGAACTACGCGCGGAGTTGCCGGCCGACATCGAGACGCTCACGCGGGTCGAGGGCGTCGGCCCGAAGACCGTCGGGACACTGTACGAGGAGTTGGGTGTCGAGACGCTCGCGGATCTGGAGGCGGCCGCGGAGGCAGGGGAGATTCAGGAAGTCCACGGGTTCGGTCCGACGACGGAAGAAAACATCGCGGAGAACGTCGCGTTCGCCCGCGAGGCGGCCGAGCGCACCCGGCTGGGTGACGCCCGGCCAGTCGCGGAGTCGTTGCTCACACACCTCCGCGCACACGAGGCGGTCGACCGGGCCGAGACCGCCGGCTCGATCCGGCGGTGGCGCGACACGGTCGGGGATGTCGATGTCCTGGCCGCGAGCGCCGACGGGCCGAGCGTGATCGACCAGTTCCGGGCGTGGGAGGCGGTCGACGACGTGATCGAGGCGGGCGACCAGAAGGCGAGTGTGCGTGTCGACGGCGTCCGTGTCGATCTCCGGGTGGTCGTGCCCGACGAGTTCGGCGCCGCGCTCCAGTACTTCACGGGGTCGATGGACCACAACGTCGTGTTGCGCAACCGCGCAATCGACCGCGGGCTGAAGCTCAACGAGTACGGTGTGTTCGACGTGTCCGACGTGGCCAGCGAGACGGACCAACGCGTCGGCGACCGCGTCGCCGGCCGCACCGAAGCGGGGGTGTACGACGCACTCGGGCTGCCGGCGTTCCCGCCGGAGTTGCGGGAGGGGACCGGCGAGATCGACGCCGCAGACGACGGCGAGTTGCCCGAGTTGGTCACCGTCGGCGACGTGCGCGGCGACCTTCACACCCACACGGAGTGGTCGGACGGCGCGAACACGATCCGCGAGATGGTCGAGGCCGCGGCCGCGGCGGGGTACGACTACCACTGCGTGACGGACCACGCGGCCGGTCCGGGGGTGTTCGGCAACGTTGGGCTCTCGGAGGACGAACTCCGCGACCAGATCGCGGCCGTCGAAGATGTCGCCGCGGACGCCGACATCGCAGTGTACCACGGCGTGGAGGCGAACGTCGACAGCGACGGCGACGTGACGACCGACGACGACCTGCTCGCGGAACTCGACGTGGTGGTCGCCTCCCCGCACTCGACGCTCGGGCAGGGGGAGGCGACCGGCCGACTCGTCGGCGCGGTCGAACACCCCGCGGTGGACGTGCTCGGTCACCCGACCGGCCGACTGATCAACGAGCGTGCCGGGCTGTCCGTCGACTTCCAACGGCTGGCGGAGGCGACCGCCGCCGCCAACACCGCCTTAGAGGTGAACGCCAACCCCGCGCGGCTGGATCTCCACGGGGAGGCGGTGCGTGCGGCCGTCGAGGCGGGCGCACCCGTCGCCGTCGACACGGACGCACACTCCCCGCCGGAGCTGGACAACGTGCGCTACGGCGTCCGGACCGCTCGCCGTGGGTGGGCGGAGCCGGGCGACGTGGTCAACACGTGGGACGACGACCGCCTGCGGTCGTTCCTGGGGCTGTGAGCGACCACGACGGACCCGAGGAGGGGGACCGACCGAACGCGAACGACGGATCGGACGCGAGCGGCCGACCGAACGCGAGCGACCGACCGGGAGCGCCACACGACCGGTTGTTGTTGGACGCGATGTTGGGGAAGCTGGCGACGTACCTCCGGATGTGTGGCTACGACACGGCGTTCGCACTCGACCGCGAGGTGGCGGCCGACGACCGGCTCCGGCGGCTCGCGGCCGACGAACACCGCCGGCTGGTCACCCGAGACGTGGCGTTGGCCCGTCGGGCGCGTGGCGACGAGGGGCCGCGGCCGTTGTTGCTCGAACCACACGCCGTGACGGATCAACTCGGGCAGGTCGCGGCCGCGGGGTACGAGCTGACGCTGTCGACCCGCCCGGCGCGGTGTGGCGCCTGCAACGGGCGGCTCGCTCGCGTCGACGACGCGGACGCGACACGACCGACGTACGTCCCGGACGACCAGTCGCCGACCTGGCGGTGTGAGGACTGCCAGCAGTGGTTCTGGACGGGGAGCCACTGGGACCGCGTCGCCGACACGCTCGCGGATGTCACTCCAGATACCCCAGATCCCTGAGCTGGTCAGTAATCTCGTCGAAATCAGACTCCGTGAGACTCTCCTCGGACCGTTGGTGTTGGATGACGATGCTCCGGAGCAGGAACCGGACCAGATCACTCGTCGAGGAGAAGCTCGTCCCCTCGATCGTGTCGTCGACCCGGTCGGCGAGATCCTTCGGGATGGAGACCGTGGTGTAGTCTGTCACGGCTCGTGGTGGCGGGCCGGCGCCGATAAGCGGCGCGGTCACACGCCGTCGGCAGAGTGAAGCCACACCACGCCCGCCGGTGAGAGCGTCCCGCACGTCTTTTTATCGGCCGTCCCGTAGATGGTCGCGATGGCAGTCAGACCGCCGCAGGGCGACGACGACGACGAGCCGGAGGTGGTCGCGTTCGGAATCGCGGCCCTGGGTGCACGGATCGACGAGGCGGAGCTGACGTTCCCGGCGACGGCCGAGGAGGTGCTCGACGCGCTCGACGAGCCGTCGGTCCCGTACAACGCCGCCGGCAACAACCTCCCGTTGGCGGAGGCGTTCGAGGAGGTGCCACAGCGCCAGTTCGACCGGAAAACGGAGCTGTTGGACGCGCTCCATCCCGTCTTCGAACGCCACCGCCAACAGGCCGGCAACTCGATTGTCGCTCAACTCCGCGGCCTGTTACCGTTCTGACCGGCTGTCGCTCGCCTCGCTCGTGTCGTCTGCCCATCCGTCCGTCTCCTCACCCTCGCGAGGGTGGTCGGTGTCGAGCCGGTCGACATCGTCTTCGAGTCTGTCTACTCGGTCGAGCAGTTCATCGTGGAGCGTGACGACCAGATCCGACAGCGCGGCAAACACCAGCAGTTGGATCGCGAGGACGATCGACACCCCACCCGCGAGCGCGATCACCTCGTGTGAGATCCGGCGGACGAACCAGTCGTAGGCGACGTACAGCTCCAACACCACGCCGACCAGCCCGACCGCGACCCCGACGCTCCCGAAGTAAAACAGGGGGTTGGCAGTTTTCGCCTTCCGGTACAACGCCGCGAGGATGATCCAGCCGTCCTTCAACGGGTGGAGGTTCGTGCTGGAGCCGTCCGGCCGCGGGAGGTAGGTGATCGGGACGACCGTCACCGACAGCCCGCGGCGAGCACACTCGACGGCCATCTCCGTCTCGATCCCGAACCCGTCGGCGCGCAGCCGGAGCCGCTGGAACGACGACACCGTGAACGCGCGGTACCCCGAGAGGATGTCGGCGTAGTCTTCGCCGTGGATCAGTCGGAACAGCCAGTTGAAGATCGAGTTTCCGATGTCGTTGAACCGCGTCATGGCGTCTTCGTGGATGTCACCGTACCGGTCGCCGATCACGTGGTCCGCCTCACCCTCGACCAACGGCTCCAACATCGCCTGCGCGTCCGACACCTGGTAGGTGCAGTCGGCGTCCGCCAAGAGGACGTACGGCCGGTCGACGTGGTCGGCGACCGCCTCGCGGATCGCCTGGCCTTTCCCGTCGCCGGACTGGACGGCGACCCGAGCGCCTGCCTCGCGTGCAATCGCACGGGTGTCGTCCGTCGACCCGCCGTCGATCACGAGTACGTCGTCGAACCCCGCCTCCCGGAACTCCGCGACCACCCGCCCGGCGGTTGCTGCCTCCTGGTACGTCGGCAGCAACACGCAGACCTCCTCGTGGTCCATCATCGTCTGGTCACCCGCGGCGTGTAAAATCGCTTCGGACGACGGGGCCGCCTCCGCCGGTCGGTCAGCCGCACGTTCCCGGTCCCAGAGGCGGTCAGCCGTCGAGATCGCGCCGTCGCGGGGTGCTCCCGAACGGGTACGGCTGGAGCAGTTCGTACCCCTCGGGGCGGACGACGACCAGATCCTCTAACCGGACACCTCCCTCGCTGGGCTCGTACACGCCCGGTTCGACGGTCACCACGTCGCCGGCCGCCAGTGTCGCGTCACCGGTCAGTGACGGTCGTTCATGGAGCGACAGCCCGACCCCGTGGCCGGTGCCGTGGGTGAACCCCACCTCGCTGGAGTCGATCCGGAAGCCGTGGGCGGCCAGTTCGGCGGCAGCCTCCTCGTGGACGGTCGCAGCGGCGGCGCCGGCGCCCGCCGCCAACTCTGCGAGTGCGGCCTCGCGGGCGGCCTCGCAGGCGACGTACGCGCGGCGGTCCCACCCGCCGCCGTCGACGACGAACGTTCGCGTGAGGTCGGCGTAGTAGCCCGCCGGCCCACGCGGCGAGAGGTCGAGCAGGACCGTCTCCCCGGGTCGGATCGTGTCGTCGCCGGTGTAGTGGAGATCGGCGGCCGTCCTGCCGGCACCGATCACACTGTTGCCGACCGGGTCGACGCCGGCACCAGCCAACACCGCGTTCACCGTCCGGCGGAGCCGTTCGGTCGTCAACGGCGCGCCGTCCCACACGAGTCGGTCGCCGTCGACGGCCGACTCCGCCAACACCGTCTCCGCGCGCGCCATCCCGACGGCCGCGGCCCGTTGGACGCGCCGGTGACGCTCGATCTCGGCGGCCGTCTTCTCGCGGCGTGCGCGCTCGACAGCGTCCGTGGCGGTCACCTCGTGTCCCGCCCGTTGGAGATACGCGACCGCGTCGTGTGGGATCTGGCTCGGCACTGCGACTGTCGTGTTGCCGCCTCCGCCGACGCCAACGTCGTCGAGTACCGCTGCGGCGCGCTCGCCAGCCGGACGGCCGGTCGTCGCTGTCTCCACCCGATCGCCGGGAAACTCTCGGCGCGCCTGATCGCCGAACAACGACGGCGCACACAGTGTCGTCTGTGGGCCGTCCCCACCTGGGACCGCGACGAACGCGTACTGTCGGTCCGGGCCGTCGAACCGGGTGAGATACCGCAGGTCGTCGTCCGCGCGGTCGCCGACGTGGACGAACGCGGCGTGGTTGGCGAGTGTCGCGGCGAGGAATTCGTAACTCGTGGTCGGCTGGTCGCCCCCGTCTGTCACAGTTACCACCGGGTCGCGAGTCGACAAAAAGGGCGTTGTTCGCGGTGACCGTCTACTCTGCCTCGACTGGCTCCTCGTCTTCGGCCGTCTCCTCGACTAACTCCGCCGCCGGCGTCTCGCGGAGTTCGTTCTCCAACACGACGCTGATCGGCAGTGTCGGCGCGCCGTCGATCAGGTTCTCCATCAACACCAGCCGTTCGCGGGCACGCGACATCCCGACGTAGAACACACGGCGCTCGTTGTCCGTGAGCAACGGGACGGGATCGGTGGTCTTGGTGAACTCCTCGACGGCGTCAGTCTCGATCCCGCGTTGTTCGGCGTGGGCCGCCATCTGTTCGACCACCTTCTCTGTGAGGTCCGTCCCGACGAACACGTGGTCCGCCTCCCGCCCCTTCGCGGAGTGGATCGTCCCGAGCCGGACGCGGTCGGGCGCCATCCCGTCGTAGTCACCGGGGAAGTACGCCTTCAGCGACTTCCGTTGGAAAGAGGTGATCTTCCGGGCCATGTCGGCCGCGCTCGACGGCTTCGGCATGAACGGCACCCGGTCGGCGACATCCTCCGGCGACACCGGGATCTCGGCGAGGTCGTCCTCGTCGCTGGTCTCCTCGATCTCGTCGAGGAAGTCGTACAGCTCCTCTCTGTCTGCGGTGCCGAACGCCGACTCCTGGAGGATGTCCGCCAGCCGCCGCGCCTCCAACGCCGTTAGCGCCTCGTCGCGGTCCACCTTCTCGATGGCGTGGACGTAGTCGGTCAGCCGGTCGGTCCACATCCGTTGGTCCGTGAGACAGGAGAACGGAATCCCCTCGGTGATGAACTGGTCGATGAACTGGAACATCTGGTAGCGGGCGCGGAACAACACCATCACCGTGTCGTCGTCCGTGTCCTGGATCGTCCGGCGAACGTTCCGCACCAGATCCAACACGGACGGGGAGTCGATTGCCTCGACGACACCCCCCTCCTTGCGGGGTTCCAGATCCTTCTCCTGGCGTTTGTCGATGTGTCGCACCTCGCGGTTGACCACATCGAGAATCTCCGAGGGGAGCCGGTAGGAGTTGGGCAACACCTCGTCGTCGTCGACACGCGTGTCCAACAACAGGTCCGGGTCTGCGCCCTGCCAGGCGTACACGACCTGGTCGTCGTCGCCCGCGATCAGACACTGCTCCATGTGGGGGCGCCACTCCTCGTAGACGGCGTACTGGAGCGTGGTGATGTCCTGGAACTCGTCGATCACGAGGTAGTCGACGTTCGGGAGCAACGAGCGTTGGTGGACCCGTTCGAGCATGTCGGCGAAGCCGACCACGTCGTGTTCACCCTTGTAGCCGCGCCACCCGCGGATCGCTTCCGGGACGCTCACGCGGTCGTCGTCGGAGGGCCACGTCGGCGTGTACTTGTTCCCCTCCTGTGCGTTGTCGTCGATCTCCGGCGGGAGCCGTACCTCCTCGTCGTCCCACTTGAACGGGACATCGTACCAGTCGCCCACTTCACGGTCCGTTCGTTGGAGCCACTGTGAGGTGGCGATGACCTTGTTGCCCAGCGTCGTCGACCGGGCGGTCCGGCGACCGGCGCCGGAGTACTCGTCTTCGAACTCCAGCCCGTAGTCGTCACAGAACTCCTCTTTCTCGTCTTCCCCGACCACGTCGCCGCGGGAGAGGTTGAGCAGTTCGTACGCCTTCGCGTGCATCGTACAGACGTTACCCTGGAGGTGTCGTGGGGTCGTGTCGAGTCGCTCCGCGAGCCGCTCGCGTACCTCCGCGGCCGCCGCGCGCGTGTACGAGACAACGAGGATGTCCCGTACGTCCACGCCGTCCTGCTCCAACAACCCCTCGACCCGATCCAGTAGCGCAGTCGTCTTCCCGCTCCCCGGGCCGCCGAACAGGCGCGTCACTGTTGGGTCGCTCATCAGGCACACACACGGTGTGGTGAAATATAAGCCCCGTGGCTCGACGCGCCGCTCACCCGGTCGAAACGTCCGTTCAGTCGACGCTGACGAACGGCCGTCTCGGCGGCTCTCGAACGCGTTCTCACGGGGTAGACGAACACCGCCGTGGCTCCGGGTGACACGTGTGACGACTCCACGACACGGTCGGTGCAGGCGACGCGACCGCGACGCGATCAGCGAGAGCGACGAGACCACGACGCGGTCGGCGAGAGCGACGGCTCGGTGGTCGTGTTGCTTCGAAGTGTTCAAGACCGGCGACGGCAAACCCGAAGTAACTCGTCGGCCAGTGGGCCGCCGGCGGGCACCCGGTTCGCCGGGACGAAATGTGGTCTGGGTGACGCGTGCGGCGTGTCACCGGGGTGACGCGGACGGCGTGTCACCGGGGTGACGCGACCCGCGCGTCGTCACGACTGAATCGCAAGCGCCCGCAGGAGACACTATGGCACGAAGCTTCTACTCCCACATCAAGGAGGCGTGGCGAGACCCGGGCGACGGGAAACTCGCCGAACTGCAGTGGCAACGAAAACAGGAGTGGCGCGATGAGGGCGCCATCGTCCGCGTCGACCGCCCCACCCGGCTGGACAAGGCCCGCGAACTGGGTTACAAGGCCAAACAGGGGGTCGTCGTCGCTCGCGTCTCCGTCCGGAAGGGGAACGCGCGCAAACAACGACACAAGGCCGGCCGCCGGTCGAAACGACAGGGTGTCAACCGGATCGGGCGCCGGAAGTCCACCCAGCGCATCGGCGAGGAACGCGTCTCGCGGAAGTACCCGAATCTGCGCGTGCTCGCCAGCTACTGGGTCGGCGAAGACGGCTCCCAGAAGTGGTTCGAGACGGTGCTGATCGACCCACACCACCCCGCAATCGAGAACGACGACGACCTCAACTGGATCTGCAGTGACGACCACAAGGGGCGCGCGTTCCGCGGGCTGACGAACGCCGGCCGGAAGGGCCGTGGCCAGACGGAACGCGGAACGGGA
>JAHENP010000194.1 GCA_018609965.1 Haloferacaceae archaeon | reverse complement strand
GCCTTCCGGACGATGACGTACGGTGTGTCCGTCTCGACGGCCGTCGCGGCGACCAACGGCACCGCACCCAACGCGACGCCCGCGAGTCGCTCACCGGACAGCCGGTCGGCGAACGCCTCGGCGACGAGCGACAACGCCGTCGGGTCCGTCTCGAAGCGGTACTTGTCGACGTAGTAGTCGCTGGTGCCCCCGTGTGACAGTTCGAACTCGCCGAACCGGACGGCGTCCGTCTCCACCAACGCCGTCACGAGCCGTGTCGTGTCCATACGCGGGGTGGGTGCGTTCGGAGTCAAAAGCTACCGGTTCGGGCGGCGGGCTACCCGAACCCGGGGGTCTCCGTCTCGGCGGCGGCGGACAGACAGGCGTCCACCCGCTCGGGTGGGATCGGGTCGGCGATCTGGTAGGCGGCGATCGTCCCGGAGGTCGCCCGGCCGTCGAACACGATCCGGTAGCTGTCACCCTGCCGGAGACAGGAGAGGTCCGAGTCGGCGCCAGAGACGCGGACGACGGCGCCACTCCCCGCGCTCGCGGCCGTCCACGCCACCCGGTTGCCGTCGCCGTCGACAACGTACAGTCGGTCGACGTTCGGAATCGACTCCTCGGCGTACCGGACTTCGAGCTGTGTGACGTTCTGTGAGGTGTTGATCTGGAAGGAGAAAGCGTCGCCGGGCGGGCGTTGGAGCGGCTCACCGCCGACGCCGGAGGCGACCAACCCGCCGACGACCGCCGCCCCCGCCGCCGCAACCAACAACGCCACCGTCGCGACCAACGAGAACACCGTCCGGAACCGTTCGAAGAAGCTCCCTGGCTCCTCCTCCTCGCGGTCGCCGAACGGCTCCTCGGCTCCCATACGCCGCCGTCGGGCGGCGACGCCGTTAAACGCGCCGGTCCGGCTATCAGACGCGAGATGAGACGACACGACGGCGGCGGCGGCGCTACCACGGTTCGTCTTTCAGCCCGAGTGCGTAGGCGGCGACGTTTGTCCCGACGTGGAGCGCGGGGGTGACGACGACGACGACGGCGAGGCGTGCGGGTGTGAACGTCGCCGCGAACCACTCCGGCGCGCCGGCGGCGGCGAAGACGAGCGCGCCGACCACGAAGTCGAGTTGGTCTAACCCGGGGAAGGCGGCGCCGCGTTCGCGCCCGCTCCGGCGTTTCAGAAACGAGGCGGCCACGTCACCGACCATCGCACCCAGCGCCAGCCCCAGCGCCGCCACGAGCGGGAACCCGGGGAGTGTGACACCGACCGCGGCGCCGGCACGACCGGCGAGCGCGTCCAACGAGACCGCGAGCGCGATGCCGGCGGCGGTGCCGGCGGCGGTGCCACGCCACGTCTTCCCGTCACCCAGCAGACGGCGGTCCCCGAGCGTGCGCCCGCCGTCGATCGGTCGGCCACCGCCCGCGAGCACGGCGGCGTTGTTCGGGAGGTACGCCGGCAACACCGCCCACAGCGCGCCGACGACGACCGAGAGGAGCATACCGACCCATACACCGGGGTGTTTGAATCTCCGGCGGTTCCCGGTCGGCGTTCGGCAGACGACGGGCGGGCGTGTCAGGCGGCGTCAGGACAACGAGACGCCGGGGATCGCGTCGTCGAGCAGGTCACGGGCGAGCCCGGCGACGAGCGGCACGTCGTCGAAGGTGAGCAGGTTGAACATGGCGGCGAAACTCCCCTTGTTGGCGCGTTGGAGCGTGTCCGTGCCGGCGGCTTTCAGATCCCGCATCAGGCGGTCGTACCGGTCGTTCGACCCCCGATACAACAACTCCGTCATCAACAACCGTTTCCGGGCGTTGGGCGCCACGTCGGAGTGCCAGAGGTCGTCGTAGACGCTCATCATCTCCGCGGAGGTGTCCGTCTCCCCGGTGAGCGCGCTGTCGACCGTCGCCGCGGCGACCCGCGCGGACCGCATACACTTGCCGATCCCCTCACCCCACAACGGGTCGATCGTCGGGACGGTGTCGCCGATGGCCATGAACCCGCCCGTCGAGAGGTTGTCGGGGAGTTGGATGTGGCCCGAGCCGCGGTGTTGTTTCCCCTCGATCCGTTCGGCGTCGGCGAGACGCGGGTCGTCGTCGATCCAGTACTGGAGGTAGTCGTCGATCCGGAAGTCCTCCCGGGCGTGTTCGCGGTGGCTCTCGTTTTGGATGTAACACACCCCGACCTTCGCCTCGTCGTCGTGTGTGTGGAAGATCCACGAGTAGCCGCCGGGGGCGAGATCGTGGTCGAGCCGGAGCATCATCGCGTCCCGCAGGTCCGCGTGGCCGGGCGCGTTCATGTCGATCCCGCGCATCTCGTACTCGACGCCGATCGCCTGGCGTTCCCGTTCCAGATCACACACGTCGAGTTTGCGGGCCAACGGCGCCGCCGGGCCGGTGGCGTCGATCACGACCTCGGCGGACACCTCCTGGTCCCCGTTGTACCGGACGCCGACCGCACGGCCGTCGTTCCGGATCGGCGCCGTCGCCCGGGCGTCGAATCGCACGTCTGCCCCCTCCGACCGGGCGTCTTCGACCAGCCACTGTTTGTACTCCGCGAACTGCAACACCGCGCCGGTCTGGTCGCGGACGTAGTAGTCGTTGGGCGACTCCAGGACGACTTCGTCGGTGTAGTTCATCACGACCTCATCGGGAATCCCGAACGAGGACATCACCGAGGGGAACGTCCCCGCGGTGGACTTGTTGCTCCCGGCCGGGAACTCGTCTTCCCCTTCGGCCTCCAACAGCAGTACGTCGTAGTTTCGTGTCGCGAGATCGCGGGCACACTGTCCCCCTGCGGGACCGGCGCCGGCGACCACGACATCGTAGTGTTCGGACATGGTGAGAGAGACGGCTGCGTCGCTGTGTATTTCCCACGAACCCGTTCCAGTTGTTACTTCTGGTTCACAGTCGGGTGGCGACGCGTCCTCGTGACGCTCCGCTCTGGTCGGGGCGACCGCGTTGGTTCCACCGCCGACGGGCGGGCGCGGCGAGAATGCACGAACGTGCCCACACGCTCGCGAGCCGTAACCGACTTTACACACGACCACGCACCGACAGTCGATGACCGCCTACACCGCGACGGTCACGGTCAGTCTCAAGCAGGGTGTGTTGGACCCGGAGGCGGAGACGACACAGCAGGCGTTGGAACGGCTGGGGTTCCAGTTGGAGACGCTCCGGTCGGCGGACCGCTACGAGGTGGATCTCGACGCGGCGTCGGCGGCGGCGGCCGCCGACCGCGCCGAGTCGATGGCCGAGCGACTGCTCGCGAACCCGACGATCCACGACTACGAGGTGCGCGTCACCGAACAGGGGTCGGGTGGAGCCGAGAGTGACGAGACGGGCGGCGCGGGCGACGAGACAGCCGGGAGCGAGCAGGCGACGGCCGACACCGGCGCAGACGACGAGGCGACGGGGGAGTCGTGACGGTCGCAGTCGTCCAGTTTGGCGGGTCGAACTGTGACAGAGACGCCGTCGCCGCGCTCTCGCATCTGGGTGCCGACGCCGAGCTCGTCTGGCACGACGACGGGCTCGCCGCGGGTGCCGGCGTCGACACGCCGGCGGCACTCGACGGGATCGTGTTGCCGGGTGGGTTCTCCTACGGCGACTACCTCCGAGCGGGCGCAATCGCCGCGCAAGCACCGATCTTAGAGGAGGTCCAGACGGCCGTCGACGCGGGGGTGCCGACCCTGGGCGTCTGCAACGGCGCACAGGTCGGCGCGGAGTCGGGACTCATCCCAGGCGCGTTCACGACGAACGCCTCCGCGCGGTTCCAGTGTGAACACGTCCACCTCCGGGTGGAACGGGCCGACACCTCGTGGACGAGCGCCTACGAGCCGGGCGCGGTGATCGAGGTGCCAATCGCACACGCCGAGGGGCGGTTCGTCGCCGACGACACGACCGCCGAGCAACTCGACGCAGACGGGCGGGTGTTGTTCCGGTACTGTGAGCCGGACGGGGCTGTCACCGACGCCGCGAACCCGAACGGCTCACGGGACAACGTCGCCGGCGTGTTGGGCGAGACGGACAACGTCGCGGTGATGATGCCACACCCCGAGCGGGCGAGTCTCCCCGACATCGGCGGGACTGACGGGCAGGGTGTGCTCCGGGCGTTCGCGTAGCAGTTACTGGGAGTACGGCCTCTTTATTCGTTTACTCTCGAATTTCAACGAGCTTCGCAGCCGCACCGGTGGGTTAGTTGAACCGCTGTGAAGGACGCGTCTTTCGGGGGAACGTGTTCTGTTGTAACCGACGCTGTACGAGACGGGGAGAAGTAAATAAAGACAATAAATTCAAAGTAAAGTATTAAGCAAACATTTTATAATAGTCAATTAATATTTTAATCCTATTTTTCAGAACATCGTCGACTCGGCCGCCAAGCCAGACGACACAAATGCGACTCCCGAGACGGTCCAGCTGTGGGTGATGGGTCCATCGTCCAATCTGGGGAAACTTACGCTCGAACAGGCGTTCGACGCCGGCATCTTTGAATCAATTCTGTGGTACGATCTGGCCCGTCCCGGCCGTGAGGAGTTCCAACTCCTGCCGAAACAACAGACTGAGGTCGACTCTGGGTTTCCTGATCTGTTGTCTGAACAGTTAAAAAGAGTGGTACGGGGAGGCCGGTCACCGACCGACGTGCCCAAGAGACTGCGCGTCCGCAGCGAGAACATCGTCGGCTGGATGATCGGCAATTCTCTCTCGGACGCGGTGGAACACGGCGGCCCGGTGCCGACGTGCGGCTGTTTGTGGTCGTCGACGACGAGACCGTCCAGCTGTGCGTCGCCGCCGACGGCCCGGAGATCGGCGCCGGGGACCACGGCGACCTGTTCAAGCCGCCGGAGAGCAGCACTGGCGACCACAACTACGGCCTCTATCGTGGACGTGCTCTGTAACCAGACCGGCGGCGACGTGGAATTGATAGAAACTGGTTCGACGGCACCGTTTTCGAGGTGTCACTGCCGCACGCGACCGACGAGTTCGTGGCAGAGCCCGTCGTCGACAGGGGCGGGAGGATAAAGCGACGCACGCCGCCGTTTTGACTCACGGCATCGGGTGTGGGTCGTCGATTAGCCCAGCTTCGTAGCCCAACCGCTCCGGGACGGTCGAAAGTCTGTCACGTCCGAGCTGTCTGGCAGCGTACCGCGCGTTGATGTCGACGAGCGTCGGCGCGGCGACAACGACTGCTCTGACACCGATCTTCTGGAGATCGTTGGACGTTGTCTCGTGGAAGTACGCGTCGATATCGACCTCAGAGAGCGCCTCGACGACAGCCGCGAGTTGCTCCGGTGGCGTCGCCTGCCGGTCACAGAGGTCGGGACGGAGCGTCGTCGTCTCGTCGGGCACACGGTTGAGCACCGTCGACTGGGTCTCCCCCTGGTAGTAGAACAGGTGATCGTTCAGCGTCTCCAACGACGACGGGTCGGCCACCGCGTCGGGTGCGACATCGTACACCTCCCGCAGGCTGTAGTACGTGTGCATCGCCTCTTCGAGCGACTCCGAGACAGCAGTGTCGGCACGAGGGTGACAGCTGGCACCGACACCGAGCCACGTCCCGTCGGTTGCGTACGCGAAGTAGACAGGGACGGCGAGATCAGAGGTCACGTCAACGACGGTGACATCCAGTCCAGCGTCAGACAGTACGGCGAACCGGTCGGGAGCAGCGTCGGCGACGACGGGCGCTGGGAGCCGCGGTCGCTGGAGTCCGTTGAGGAGAGAGACGACTGTCGCGTCGCGCTCAACTACCTCCAACAGCCCCCCCAAGACTGCACGCGGGAGCGTCGTGTGACAGGCCGCACCGGTGCTCGTCACCTCGGCAGTCGGGCCGTGCTCGGACACACCGAGATACACTGTGCTGGCCGGAACGTGGCGGTGTGTCCCGTCTTCGAGGTGGGTGACAGGCACCCAGTCGAGTTCGGCGTCGGCGGTGAGCCGGCGGCAGGACAGCTCGTCGTCGTCGTACTGGGCGTCGGTGTGTGGCTCCCACCAAAGTGCCCCGTCGACCGTCTCGACCGTCCCAGTGACGACCGCCGGGGGTGGTCGCTCGATAGAGTAGCGCTCCAGCGCCTCACCGATCGCCCGGTGTCGTGCCGCCCGTGGACTGCGCGCGACTGCGGCGCCGCCGGTCGTCGCTTGATCCTCAGAGTCGAACAGTGCCGTCAGGTCCGAGATCACCGATCGAACTGCGACGTGTCCCTCGTACAACTGCGAGAGATCGGTCTCGACCGTCCGGGTGACGATGCCCGTGCGGTCACTGACAGCCAGGTCGTGATTCGCCGTCGGGTCGGACTCCGAACGGAGACAGTCAATCACAGCTCTCGCACCCCGGAACGGAGAAGACGCCGTGTGTCTCGGTCTCAAGTGAGACGGGATCGACGGTCACCTGGCGCGTGGCGAGCGGTCCACCGCCGGAGCGCTGACTACAGATCACCCCGAGAGCTGCGAGACCGGCGAAAGAGCCGGCGAGTGGACCTACAGACTCCGAGAGTCCGCGGCTCTGTCGAAACCGTGCCGGATTCTCGCGCGTCGACGCCCGACGACGGCGGTAACAGTCGACACAAACAGTCTCCGGTGACACGACCGGACCGACACACACCGACTTCTCGTCGTCGAACGTGGGAACGTACGGTGTCGCGGAGTCTGTGGTGAATCGGTCGCCCAGCTCTGGGACGCCACTGACTGCCACGTCGGCAGCCGCGGGGTCGTCTGTCGTCTCGGCGACACCGAACGAACGGAGCACCTGGTCGACGGCGAGATCACCGACGACGGCGACTGTCGTGTCGACTGCCGTCTCGTACAGCGCCGCCGGGCGCCGGTGGTATCGTGACAACGCGGAGACGGCTGCCGTGTCGACCGCCGACGGCCGGCGGTTGACGACGACTGCGACACCACTTTCTACCAACTGCTCGACGAACGCCCTCGCCCGTTCGCCGTGATCTGTCACGGCCGCCGGTCGACAGCCGTCTGCGAGCCGTTCGACGACGGCGTCGAAATCGACCCCGTCTGGAGCGGCTCCGAGTTTGTAGGATCCGTCGACGGTCCCCAAGTACAGGGTGCCGTCGCGTCGTTCGAGGTGTCCGCCCGGTACGACCACAGTTGAGTCTGTCTGTGTCGAGTCGTGCAACGTGCTAGTTGTCTCCTGTTGTGAGTCGGGGTCTGGAGTGTAGCCGTGAGGGCCGGTCCGAGTCGAACCTCACGACCGTACAAGGTTGTCCAGAAGGTGTCTCGTCGGCCGATCAGGCCGAGTGTCAGTTCGGTTACTACGAAAAGGTGACCGAGCAGCACAGCAGGTCGGTCGTCTCTTCCTCGTCGACGCTTCGAGTCTCATCTGCGGACTGGATTTCGAACTCCATTGCATACCATGATCATATCTGTAGCGTAATATACTTTTTGGATATGTTCAGGTTACACTACAGAAGTAACAACCTCGGGATCGTCTTCGGAGACAAAACTCGACAGAGTGTGTATCCGATACCGGCACGGCCGTAGGCGAACGTCGGATCGGCCACGGCCTCTGTACGAGCACCGGACCGGAACTCCCCTTGTCGGCGGAGTGTCGTCAGCTGTCTCGCCAGCCGCCGAGCCTGGGGTACGTCGTCCGCCGCCAGTGCCCCAGCGACTCGGGCGGCGTTACCGGTCCACCGGTCGTCCGTGTCCGTCCGGTTGATCGCCGGTTCAGTGGCGGTGTATGGCCGCACGTCCCGACGACCGAGCCGCTCGGCGACGACCGCGACGCCGCGGGCACCCGGGACCGGCGGCACCCGTCGTCGCGTCACCGTCGCCGACTCCAGCCCGGCAGCACACTCGACTGCCGTCTTTCGGAGACTTGCGGTGTCCGTCAGCTCGGCGACTGTTGCGAGGGCGTCTGCGACGGCCGCCGACGCGCCGGCCGTCTGAACGTCGGTCGGATCGACTGCTTGCGCCGCCCCGACTGCGGTCTCGCGGGTCTGCACGTCGCCGGCGAGGTCACCGATCACACTCAGCGCGCGAGCCGTCCGCGCGACCGCGAGTGTGTCGTGACAGTCGAACGCCGGGGCCCCCTTCGTCGTCGTAACTGAGGGCGGCAGCGCCCGTCGCACTGCGGTCGTCGTGTCGCGGTCTAGAACCACGCCGGCAGCGGCCAGAAATGCCGCGACGCCCGTCCGGCCGACGGCCAGCGAGTGGTCGAGGCTGCTGACTGCCACTCGTCTGTCTGGCGACGCCGGCGAGAGGCACCCCCACGTCGACCCCCCGTGTCCGTCCGGAACTACCGTCGTCTGGAGCACCTCGACCTGGCGGGCGACAGCCGCCTGAAGATCTGCTGTCGAAGCCGTCGAGTGCGACCGGGCGGGCGTACCGACGGGTGCCGGTGTCGCCCCTGTGGCGCCTCGGATCAGCTCCGTCTGTCGTCGCCTGTCGGCCGTGTCTGCCGCCGCAATCCGTGTTCGAGCGGCTGCAACTCCGCTCTCACTCGCCTCGAAAGCGTGTCTACCGGTTGCACTCGTTACAGCCGTCCCGTCACCGCCGGCAACGAACCGCGGCGTCCGGAGTCGTTCGAGTGCGCGTCGTTCCGCGTCGAGAACACCCCAGGGTGGCTCTGCGACCCCGTCTTCGGACAACGGGACCGCGAGGTGATCCATGACGCGGCCATACGTGGCTCCGTCGGCCAATGCGTCGAGCCGGCAGAGCCTCTCCCGGAGCCTGTTCTGGTTCCCGCGGTAGACGTACCTGACAGTCGTGTCCGTGAACATCGCCGGGGAGACCGAGATTTCGCCGGCGGTCACGGCGCGATGGACGTGCTGGAACCCCTCAACGACCGCGTCCGTGTACCAGTCGACCGGCTGTGCGTCCCCGTCCACGGTCGGCGTCGCTCCACCCGTCGACAACGACCGTCGGGTTCGTTCGACGGTCACTGTTCCGGTCCCGAGCCCATCGAATGTCGGTCTGGTATCGTCTAGACGCCCCGTCGTCGCTGCGCTCACCGCGCCGGCCGTCTGGACAGCTGTGTCGTCGTCCGCCTCATACGAGTGCCCAACGCGGTACGGCAACAGGAGCGTCGCCAGCACCGACCGGGCGCGGAAGCCGGTCACCCCCGTCGGTGTCGGCCGCCGGGACGGCTCGACGACCGGTGTGACCGCGGTCTCGGCGTCGACGACAACGGGGTGATCCCCAGCCGCGACGACGTTCACCGCCGAGAGATCACGTGTGCCGAGGAAATACGCGATACACATTAGTCCACCCAGACGGGTGTAGTACCGCTGCACCGCTGTCTCACCGTCACACGGCTCCGGATCGATCCACTCCACCCAGCCGTGTGTCCCACGGTCTAGTACCGTCGGCGTCCGTACCTTCCATCCGACCTGCTTGAACACACGCTCGACGGTGTCGTAGAAGACGACATCTGCGTCGACAGGACGGGGCTTGTAGGCGACCGACAGCGCACCACCGAACGACACCCGAAGGGTGGCGCCGCCCGCACCCGTCTCCGAGGCGGCCGTCGGTTCGACTGCCGTCGCCGCTCCGAGTGACTCCGTCTCGAACGCGGCCGCGAGCCGCTCACGATCCGCACAGATCCGGGCTGCGAGCCGCCGCACTGCCGCCAGCCAGTCGTCGACCTGCGCGACGAGGAGCCGAGCGTACACTGGGTACTCGACACACAGCCGGGAGAGCCCGCCGTCGAACAGGAACGAGACGAACGCGGGCCGAACCGCCGACGGGTCGTCGTCGCCGACGTTCTCGCGGAAAGCCGCCGTCGGTGGCCGCCACAGCCACCGTTCGATCCGCTCACGGAGCCACCGCCGTAGCCCCGCGAGCGCACCCTCGGTCAACCCCTCCGTGTCGTCGTCCGACAGCTCCCCGGCCGCGTGTCTCGCCACTGCCGTGGCGATCTCGGTGAACGGAGCTGTTCGGTCGTCGACGGCCGTCGGCTCCGTCACGCCCGCCAGGATCGACCGTAGTCGGCCGATCCACTCCGGCAGTGCCGTGTCCGGCGACAGTCTGTCGTGGGCGAGCCGGCCGACGCAGGCCGAGCGGTCGAGACCGATGGCGTTGAGCCGCCGTTGGAACACCCGATCCGCCCCGAACTGTTCGCGCCAAGCGTCGAACACCTCACTCGTGGCCGTCCAGTCGCCGTCGCTCACCGACGGCTCCGTGTCCGTCAACCGCTCGTGGAGCGTCCGCGCCCGCCCGGCGACTCGGCGGGCCGTCGCGCCGTCGAGCACAGACTCGTCGCCGTCCGCGTTCCGGGACACGCTATGCAGAATCTGTTTCCTACGACTTTATATTTGTGGACAAGTTACACGGTCTGCGTGGACGGGGACGAATTCGATCTAGTGGTTACAGCCGAGTCGGAGCTGGCGTCGTTGACAGACACCGTCCGAGAGACGCTGAAACGGTGTGTCGAGACGGCTCCGCTCACAGAGCGACTGGTCGTCAGGCTCGCTCCGCTGTCGGCGCTGGCCGACCACGACCACGTCGTCGAGAGTAAGACACGTCGCAAGCGCGTCCGGCAGCTGTTCCGAGAGCGGCTGTCGGGCGTCGGTGGCGTGACCACCACCGATGGGGTGTGGATCTACGTCGACACGACGGTCCACGGCCACCGGGAGGCGTTGGGCAACGCTGTCGCCCACGAGTACGCACACGTCTGTCGGGACGCCGGCGACGGTCGGCTGGCCGATCGACTCGTCGATGAGGGATTGGCACAGTGTTTCGAGGCGGCGATGACCGACCGACAGCCACCACAGACGGAGTGGGCGACCGTCGACGACGCCGAACGGCTGCTGAGAGCCGTCGCAGACCGACTAGAGAGCCGTGATCGGTCGCTCCACGGCCGCGTTCTCTACGGCAGCTTCGGCGAGGACGACACGTTCGTCCCTGGGGCGGGCTACGTGCTCGCCTACGAACTCGTCGCTGGCTGTGAGATCACGTCGGATCGACCCTGGCCAGAGGCGTTCACGACGCCGACTCACCGAGTATTCGAGACGACCCGGTTCCCGCGGTGAACTGTGTCGCCGGGATCATCTGCCGAAGCCGAGTGTGTCGGCGTCTGTCTCCGCCACCGGCGGAAGTGTCCGGACACCCTCGTCGATCAGACACCCAGCCGCGAACAGGAGCATCAGTCCCGCGTAGCCGTACAACACCGCGTTGACGCCGATCACGTCGGCGGCGGCACCGCCGACGAGACTCCCGAGCGGGAACGTCGCTGCCGTCAGGCTGGACACCGTCGCAGACACCCGTCCGACCAGGCTGGCGTCGGCAGCAGACTGGACGACAGAGAAGAACAGGACGTTGAAAACACCCACGGGGGTGAAAGCGAGAAACAGGAAGCCGGCGGTTCCCGCGAGGCTGGGAACCACAACTGCGCCCACCAGCGACAGCCCCGCGACGAGAAACGCCGTGACACCGACCCGTCCGTACGGGACGCTCTCGAAGGCCGTCGCTAGCACGGAGCCGATCAGCGTCGCAGCCGCGAGCGCAGCCATCAACACGCCGAAGGCGCCTGCCGACCCCAGACGTGCCCCCAGCTCTGGCAACACTGCGGTCATCGCCCCAGATCCGAAGTTGACGGCTGCCGCCCCGAGCAGAAACGGGACGAGTCGCGAGCCGGAGAGGTAAGCGACACCAGTACGGAGTCGTTCGTTGTACGACGGGCCTTCGTCGTCGGTCGGTACCCCGTCGTCACCGGTCGTCGGCACACTCACCCCGGCGAACAACACCGCCGCCACCACGAACGTCGCCGTGTCGAAGGCGAACAACGCGGTCGCCCCGACGACCGCGAGCACGACACCGCTGGCCGCTTGGAACGCGACATCGGTCCCGTTTTTCGCCAGCGACATCAGAGAGTTCGCCCGGACCAGTCTGTCGTCGTCGACGAGACGGGGGAGCACCGCCTTCTCGGCCGGAGAGACGAACTGTTCGAGCCCAGACACGAACGGCAACACGAACAACAACAGCCAGACGGACAGTTGCCCGAGCAGAGCCGCTCCAGCCAAGACGGCGACGAGCGCTCCTTGGAGCAGTTGCACCCACACCAGGATCTGTCTCGCGGGACGTCGGTCGACAATCGGTCCGACGAGCACCCGCCCGACCTGTGGTGCCCGGATCAGAAAGCCGGCGACGCCAGTGTACAGCGACGACTCCGTGAGTTCGAACACGAGCCACAGCGCCGCGATCAGGTACGCGCTGTCGCCCGCGTTCGTCGCCAGACGGCCACCGAACAGCCGGCGAAACCCGGCGTTGCGCCACAGGCTCTCGTCGCCCGGCTCCGTCGTGCCAGTCACGAATCGGTGGGGGTGATGTCGATCTCTGGGCGACCGGGCTTCGCGTCCGTGCCAGTCGGATCGTCAGAGGCTGTGACCGTCACTTTCGCGTCGAACTCGTCTTCCAGCAGCCACCGTGCGCGCTCCAGCGTCTCCCGTTCCTGCTCCGGCGACAGCTGCGGCTCCAGCGCGCTGGCCTGGGGGGCTAACTCCTTCGCGTAGTCGGCAGCCGCCGACCCGACCGACCGGAGTTGGTCGTCGGCCATCACCGTCCCGACCACGTCGTCGTCGGCCTCACGGGCGAGTCGGTACGCACGGTGGCGCCACGCCGGCGCGACGGTGAGGTCGATCCGCAGCGGATCGTCGATGCCGACCGTCCCTAAGATGTTGTAGATGTCCTCACGGGTGGCGTCGACGAGCGCTCGCTCGATGTCGTAGTTGTCGGGGACCTCTGTCGCCGGCCAGTCTCCGGTCGCCAACATCGAGTCGTTGCCCAGCGACGCCCACGCCTCCTCACAGACGTGCGGTGCGACAGGCGACAGGACCGTCAACACTGCTGTTAGACCGTGTTCGAACGTCTCGTCGTCCGGTGTCGTGGCGTCACGGTAGCGCCGAAGCAGCGAAACCAACTGCCGGACCGTCCGGACAGCGTGGTTGAACCGGAACGCGTCGTACTTTTTTGCAGCCTCCTCAACGGTCGCGTCGACGACCCGGCGGACGTACTCGTCTGCAGCCCGGTCGGCGTTCGTCGTCTCGAAGTCGCCGTCGGTGTACGAGGCCGTCAACCGGTAGACTCCCTGCAGGAACTGGTGGGCGTTCGCGACCCCCTCCGGGTCCCAAGCGAACTCCGTCTCCGGGTGGGCGGCCTCACTGACGAACGTACGGGCCGTGTCTGCGCCGTACTCCTCCACCAGCTCGGTCGGTGAGACGCCGTTCCCTTTACTCTTGGACATCTTCTCACCGTTCTCGCCCAACACCATCCCCTGTGTCGTGAGGTGGTCGAACGGCTCACGGACGCCGTCAAGCAGGTCGATATCCTCCAACACCTTCGTGAAGAACCGTGCGTACAGCAGGTGCATAACTGCGTGCTCTGATCCACCTACGTACCGGTCGACCGGGAGCCAGTCGCTGGCCCGGTCAGGGTCGAACGGTGCCGTCTCCAATGACGGTGAGACGTACCGCAGGAAGTACCACGAGGAGCCGACGAACGTGTTCATCGTGTCCGTCTCCCTGACGGCCGACCCGTCACAGTTCGGACACGTCGTCTGCTTCCAGTCAGTGGCCGCGTCCAACGGGTTGCCGGTCGTGTGGACGAACTCGGGGAGTTCGACCGGGAGCCGGTCGTCCGGCACCGGTACCGTTCCGCAGTCGTCACACTCGACTAACGGAATCGGAGTTCCCCAGTAGCGCTGCCGGGAGATTGCCCAGTCACGGAGGTCGTACTCCGTCCGTTCCGTGGCGTCGAACGTGTCCGCGAACCGTTCGCGGGCTGTCTCGCTGGCTGTCCCGTCGTGGTCACCGGAGTTCACGAGCACACCGTCGTCTGTGAACGGTTCGGCTGTGTCTTGGGTGTCATCTTCGGGCACGACGACCCGTTTGACCGGGATGTCGTGTTCCTCGGCGAAGGCGTGGTCACGCTCGTCGTGTGCTGGGACGGCGTAGATCGCTCCGGTACCCACGTCGTCTAAGACGTAGTCGGCGACGTATACCGGCAGGGACTCACCGGTTGCTGGGTTGATCGCGCGTGCGTCTGTCTTGACGCCGCTGGTCTGTGGGAGGCCGTCGTCGTCGCTGGCTGCCGCACGGTCGCGGTAACCTGCGACCGTCTCGTCTGCCTCGGCCAACTGTTCGGCCATCGGGTGGTCCGGTGACACGGCCACGAACGTCGCGCCGTACAGCGTGTCCAGCCGCGTGGTGAACACGTCAAGCGTCGTCTTCTCCTCCAGGAGCTCGGTATCGAGTCCGAGGACGTGTCCCTCCTTACGGCCGATCCAGTTGCGCTGCATCTCCCGGACGTTCGTCGGCCAGTTGTCCAGCCGGTCTAACTCCGCGAGCAGTTCGTCGGCGTAGTCCGTGATTGTGAAGAACCACTGGGGAAGTTCCCGTTCCCGGATCTGAGTATCACACCGCCAACACCTTCGCTCTTCACCCTCGACCTGCTCGTCTGCGAGGACTGTCTCACAGGAGTCACACCAGTTCAGCGTCGTCTCCTGACGCTCCACCAGGCCAGCGTCCCAGAATCGGCGGAACAGCCACTGATTCCACCGGTAGTAGTCCGGATCACACGTCTTCACCTCGCGACGCCAGTCGTAGCCGAACCCCATCTGCTGGAGCTGGTCGCGCATCGACTCGATACACGACTCTGTGAACGCCCGCGGATCTGTGTCGCGTTGCTCGGCGGCGTTCTCTGCCGGGAGTCCGAACGCGTCCCACCCCATCGGGTGGAGAACCGACCCCTCCCGGAGTCGAACAAATCGCGCGTACGAGTCCGTGATCGTGTAGTTCCGGACGTGTCCCATGTGGAGGTTCCCGGAGGTGTACGGGAACATCGCAAGCACGTACACCGGGTTGTCTGCCTCGTCGGAGACAGCGAACACTGAGTTCGCCTCCCAGGCCCGTTGCCACTTCAACTCCACCTCACGGTGGTCGAACCGTCGTTCGTCAGTTCCCTCCAGATTCACAGTAGCACACATATTTCAGCTTCAGGTTTATAATCTTCCGTTCTCACGGTCACAGCTGTCACGGTCAGCTACCGCTACGAGTTAACGAACGGGTAGGCCGACGGCTACCGCATCTTCGGCCGTAGCTACGACGTGTTCGGATAGCAGTTGCGGACGCACAGCCAAAAAGCTTGACACAGACGGCTAAATAACTACTCGTGTGACAGAGACACAAGCTAAGCAGAGAGACACCAAGCAGACAGACAGCCGCCAGAGGTCGACACAGTGACTGGGTTCACCCCAACAGAGCGACGACGACTCACCGCCGAGGGTGCGACGATCCCCGAACGCATCAACGCCGAGATACTCGCCGACGAGCCCGCGTCAGACACTCCAGTCGTCGACGACTGGGCGGCCGTCTACGGCGACAGCTTCGACGAACGGCTCGCCGTGTTGGGGGTTACCCGGGCGGACTGTCGGCGTGCCGCCGCAGCCGAGCAGGCGACGACTGTGTCTCCGTGGGTCGACCGACTGGACACGGTTGTCGCAGACGCGACCGCTCGCGACCCGGAGCCACACGGTGCTGAGGTGGTCAAGACGTATACACCGTCGGCCGACCACGACGGCGCGTCGCCGCGGCCGTTCGGCCCGCTGACGGCGGCACTTGCGGCGGCGGCCCGTGACGGACTGCCGGCCGTCCCCGTGTCGGAGGCAGCCGTCGACTCCTTCGAAGCTGCGTTCCGGTCGCGGTTCGAACGAGAGTTTCTCGAACTCCTGTGTGTACAGTTTGATCGCGCCAGGCAACAGCACACCACACCGAGTGAGATGCCGGTCACCGACGAGAGTGCCCCAGAGACGGAGGTGTACGAGAACTTCCTCGCGTACCTGTTCAACGACGGACTCGTCGACCTGTGTCTGGCGTATCCCGTGTTCGGACGGCTACTCTCGACACGGGTTCGGCAATGGCGGAACGCCGTCGTGACGTTCGCTCGACGGCTAGACGACGACCGGCGGGCACTCACAGAGCAGTTCGGCGACTGTGAGTCGCTCGGGCCAGTGACTGCCGTGCAGCCACTCACGGACGACAGCCACGGCGACGGGCGCGTCACCTGTCGCGTCACGTTCGAGCGGGGGGTCAGTGTCGTCTACAAGCCGCGTACCGTCCGGCCGGAGGCCGCACTCGGCGCGCTCGCCGACGACCTCGGAGCCGACGCCGACGTTCCGCGGCTTCGACAGCCCACGTGTCTCGTGCGAGACGGCTACGGGTGGACGGCGATGCTGGAGCCGACTCAACCGACGGGTGAGTCGACGACACGCCGATACTACCGTCGGTTCGGTGCTCTGTGTTGTCTCGCCTGGCTCACCGAGACGACCGACTGCCACGCCGACAACGTGGTTGTCGCCGACGAGAGTCCGGCGCTCGTCGACGCCGAGACGATCTGTCACCCATACTTAGATCCCGACAATCGACCGTACGACTGGGGGTTCGGTCGCGCCGTCGACGAGACACCGCTGTCGACTGCGACGTTGCCGTACCGGATTCAGACCGGTCGTGAGACACAGGCCCGGTCGTTGGTCGCGTCCTCCGCGGCACCGACCCCGGAGGTAGCAGAGTCGACGACAAAGACGGTCGTTCGGGCCGTCGCAACAGACGCGATGCACCTGGAGGTAGCCCGGACTGAGGCGGACGCCGCCGCAGACGCACCTCGAGTCGACGGCGAGCCGGCCGGTCCATCCGAGTACGTCGACGCGGTCGTCGATGGGTTCGAGCACACACACCGTGCGGTGTGTGCACGGCGTGCCGCCGGCGACACCCCACTGATCGACCACCTCGCCGACCTGCCCGTACGGTTCGTCTACCGACCGACCAAGTCGTACCGTCAGACGCTCGACCGACTGCGGCAGCCGGAGGTGTTGGCTGACGGCGCACGGTTCGGGGTCACCGTCGACCGACTCGCTGCTCCCGCGTTCGACGGGACCGCCGGCCGGCGCCCGCTCGCAGTGTTGCAGGCTGAACGAACCGCGCTGAAACGGCTCGACCGGCCTCGGTTCACGGGGCGATCGGACGCAACTGTCGTCAAGCACGACGGCGTAGCTGTCTATGATCTCGCCAACATGTCAGGACTCGACAGGGTACGGGCGCGACTGGCGCGGGCAGACGAGGACCGACTCGCAGAGGCTGTCGCCATCGTCCGCGCGTCGCTGAGCGAGGACACAGACGAACCGCTCACAGGCACCACGAGCGGCAGTGAGACTCCAGACGTGTGCGCAGGTGACACTTGCGGCGCCGCACACGGGGCGACGGCCCATCAGGCGACCCCGTGGAGCGCCGCACAGGGGGCGTTCGAGCGTGTCGTCGCCGCCGGCGAGACGCCGGGCGGTGGGTCGCGTGTGTGGAGCCGGTTCGACCAGACGGCGACGGCAGTCCCGACTGTCACGGATGTCGGTGTCGGACTCTTCCGCGGACAGACCGGTCTCGTCGTCCTCGGGGCCGCGCTGGCCACGCTCGACGGGACAGGCGCGTACCGTGATCGGACGCAGTCACTTCTCAATCCGGTCGTCACGGCCCCACCGGACGCAGTCGCCTGCCCTGCGACCGCAGGCTACGGACTGGTCGTCGCCGGCTCGTTGCTGGCCGACGGTCGTGTGGTGTCTGCCGGGGTGGACCTCGCTCACATGACGGCTCCCGCGGAGACAGTCGCTCTCGACGGCGGGCTCGCCGGTGCCGTTGCGGCGACCACTGGCGTTGCTCGACGGACGGACAACGAGTCCGTCCGGTCGCGAGTCGTTGCGCTCGGCGACCGACTGCTCAACCGGGCCGACGAGTGGCAGCGTGAGGAGCCAACCTTCGACCGGGGCGGGGGCGGGGTCGTGTACGCCCTCGCGCACGCTTGGAGTGAGACCGGCTGTGACCGCTTCCGTGAGGCGGCTGCCGAGACCGTTGCGTCTTGGACGCGACAGCCAGACGCGGCGACACGAATCGGACTCGACGCCGGACTCCCGAGCGCCTCGTTCGATCTGTCCAGGACCGACCGTCGTGGGGACGAACTCCGAGGTGGGACAGCAGGGCGACTCACGCTCTCCGTCGCCGCTGGGGACGTGGCCGCCGCCGGCGAACTCGCAGACCGACTCCTAGCTCGCGTCGCTCGGCGCGGGCAGTACGAACTCCCGACAGCCGGCGTTCGTGTCGCCGACCCGACGCTCCGACACGGGTACACGGGCGTCGGGTACGCGCTCGCCCGGTGTGTCGAACCAGGACTACCGTGTCTGGTCCTGCGGAGGTGACACAGTCGTCTGAGGTCACCGGCACTGCGTACGACGACACCGCAACCGGTGACTGGCGTTCGTTCCCCCGAAGACGCTGCTGCGGGAAGACCACGCGGCAGTCCGCCAACACCTCGTTGAGAAGCACATGCTGGAGCAGTTTCACGTCCTCGGCGCAAACTGGTTCGGTGACGACGTGAATATGGACTCGCTCGTGGCCCACTTCCATGTCGACGACGCGGAGCCGGACCGCACGTTCGACAGTACGACGCTTGTCGGCGACAAGCGCCGCGCTGGCATCAACAGCGAGGGTGGACTCGCGCAACTCGAGGCCGCACATGCCGGCGAGATTTCCTAAGCGCGGTGCGTGATACGGGGGAGATCGAGCCGTTCCGGTACGTCGACGACGACGCGACCGCCGAGCAGATGCGGGAGGAGTTCCGTCTCTATTAACACGTTGTGTGTATCGAAACGCAGCGTCGAGATGAGCACGGACGGCCATGTCGTCCAGTGTCCCGGCTGCAGGCGGTGGACCACGCCCACACGGTGGCCGTCCCGGCAAAAAGGACGTGTTCACACTGTGGTCTCACGTTCGAGTACCGCAATCGGATGGTCAACGACCACATCGTCACCGACGACCCCGCACGGCGACGTGGCGCACGTATACGGCGACAGCTACGACGAGCGGGACGACCCGCTCGAACGGTTCAGGCTCCAGCACAGAGACGACAGAATTCGGTACAGAGACCGAACACTGTACGAGGGTGACAACTGTTCGTCCGACAGGCTGGCGTCGCGTTCACCGCCCTCTACGAGGACGGCACCGTCTACTGCCCGCAGTCAGTGCACGTGTCCAGGCTCCGTGGCGACCACTCGGGGACAATCGGGGGTCACGACAGCGACGACAGGTGGGCGACCGTCAAGTCGATTCCTGACGACCTCGATGACCGGGTATTCCACGGGTTTCTCTACGGGTCACGAACTCTCGGCTGTTCGACTACTAACTGTTCAAGCGGTTCGACGAACTTGACGGCGCCCAGTCGTTCGCAAAGCTGACACTCGGACAGATTCGCTCGCTCCCGATTCCAATCAAGCGACTGTCGACAGCCAAGGGACGGGAAACGGTCGCGGAGATTGCCGAGCATATCGATCAACTCCGGCGTGGCGAGGGCTCGCTGGGCGGGTCGCTGGACTGGAAAATCGAACGTCGACTGCTGGATCTGTACGGGCTCTCGCCCGAGCAGATACGCCACATCACCGAGCAGATGGGGTTCGCAGCCTACCACAAGAAAGTGAAGGAGTTGTACCCCGACGTTCGTCCGTCACGGCCCGAACGAGTACAGGAGATTTCGCTCACCGGGTCAAGCGACGACTAACAACAGCACAAACGTCTTCGAGGTGATGTACAAGTCTGCGACTTCGACGAGTCGCCACCCTCTCGACAGACGATCAGTACGGCCAGTCGCCGGTGATCTTCATCCCCTCGGCCTGGCCGGCGGCCTCCAGTTCGGCGGCGATCTCGGACTCCTCGCGGGAGTCGATTGTCACGTCTTCGCGGGCCAGATCCGCGACGAGCGCGGTCAGCAGGATCGCCTGCTCACGCAGGTTCCGCGCCTCCAGCTTCTCGAAGCTGTCCGCGAACGTGTGGCCGTAGCCGCGGCCGCGACCCTCCGTCTTCCCGTTGATCATGTAGCCGGGGACGCCGTGGCGGACGAACGGCCAGTGGTCGCTGTGCGGGATGTGGTCCGGCACCACCTCGATCGGGTGGTCGAACCGGTCGGCGACCCGCCGCGCCGCGGCACCGAGTTCGTCGAACCCGTGGGTGGTCACGCGGAGCGTCCGGCCGAACACGTTCGAGTCGGCGTTGACGACCGCCTTGATCCGGTCGTGATCGACGCCGTCGCTCTCGACGGTCGAGCCAACGAGTCCGACCTCCTCGGCACCGAAGGCGACAAAGCGGACCTTCGTCTCCAGCTCCTCGGCGCGACGCGACAGCGCGGTCGCGATCTCGACGATTGTCGCGGTGCCGGCGCCGTTGTCCATCGCCCCTTCGGCGATGTCGTGGGCGTCGGCGTGGGAGGTGACCAACAGCTCCTCGTCGGTGTCGGGACCGAGCACGGCCGTCGCGTTG
>JAHENP010000193.1 GCA_018609965.1 Haloferacaceae archaeon | reverse complement strand
GGCACGGGAGCCCGTCGGCGAGGTCGCTCGGCAGACGCCGTTGGAACACTCTGCGACGTTCTCCGAGCAGACGGGCGCAGAGGTCCACCTGAAGCTGGAGAACGCCCAACGGACGGGGTCGTTCAAGATTCGCGGAGCGGCCAACCGGATCGCGCAGTTGACTCCGACGGAGGCAACGGCGGGGGTCGTCACCGCCAGCGCCGGCAACCACGCACAGGGGGTCGCGTTGGCGGCAGAACGAGCGGGAGTGGACGCGACAGTCGTGATGCCGGAGTACGCCCCCGTCTCGAAGGTCGACGCGACGCGGAGCTACGGCGCGCGGGTGGTGCTCGACGGCGTCGACTACGACGCCGCACAGGCCCGCGCTCACGAGATCGAACGGGAGGAGAACCGGACGTACGTCCACGCGTTCGACGACGAGGCGGTGATGGCCGGCCAGGGGACACTCGGGTTGGAGATCGCCGACCAGCTCCCGTCGGTCGACACCGTCGTCGTTCCGATCGGCGGCGGCGGGCTGATCAGCGGGGTCGCGACGGCGCTGAAAGGCGCACTCGACGACGTGCGTGTCGTCGGGGTCCAGGCGGCCGGGGCGGACTCCGCCGCGCGGTCGTTACACAAGGGCCGCCGGACAGAGACCGCGACCGTCGACACGATCGCCGACGGGATCGCGGTGCGGGCCGTCGGGGAACAGACCTTCCCGGTGATCGAAGACCGGGTCGACGAGATCGTGACTGTCGACGACGAGGAGATCGCACTGGCACTCACGCTGTTGTTGGAACGGTCGAAGACGCTCGTTGAGGGGGCGGGCGCAATCGCGTTGGCGGCCGTCCGAGAGGAGGCGTTCGACTACGACGACGGCGAGGTGATCGTGCCGGCGCTGTGTGGTGGGAACATCGACCTCAACCAGCTCACGACGGTCGTGATGCGCGGACTCGTCCAGATGGGACGGTATCTCCGAATCCGAACCGAACTGAAGGACCGTCCCGGCGCGCTCCAGGGGTTGATCGACATGATCGCCTCACACAACGCCAACATCTACGCGATCCGCCACGACCGGACCTCTCGGGACATCGCGGTCAACGGCGCCGACGTGGTGTTAGATCTGGAGACCCGCAACGAAGACCACGGCGCGAGCTTGGTCGCGGCCTTAGAGGAACACGGCTACGACGTGGACGTACTCGTCTGACCGGGTCGATAAATCGCACACTGCGTAGCAAACCGGTCGATCACGACTCGCCGGAGCGAGAGTGGAGTTTCCGCCAGCACTTCTCGGAGGCCAAATGCGGGTGCTCGACACACACCGGGTGTGAGCCGAGATGTCGCGGTGCTCCACGACGGTAGTGACGGAAACAGCAGTGGCGACGCAGACGGCAGTGTGGACAGACCCGAGGGGGAGTCCAACCGACACCACGGTGGCGTGGGCCGGCCGGCGTGATCGGCAGAAGTCACCGCGATTTATATCCAGCGGCGCCGACAGCCGGATGTGAAACGAGTCGTCTCCACCGACGAGGCACCCGCGGCAGTCGGCGCGTACAGTCAGGCGACCACCGACGGTGACCGGTTGTTCACGGCCGGCCAGATCCCGCTCACCCCAGACGGTGAGCTGCACGACGATGCCCCCGTCGCCGAGCAGACGGAACTCGCGCTGGACAACCTCACCGCGGTGCTCGCGGAGGGGGGTGCAGCGCCGGCGGACGTGCTGAAGGTGACGGTGTTCCTCGACGACATCGCGGACTTCGAGGAGATGAACGAGACGTACGCGACGTACTTCGACGACGAACCACCCGCGCGGTCGGCCGTCGAGGCGGGCGCACTCCCGAAGGGGGTCGCCGTCGAGATCGAGGCGGTGGCGGCCGTCGAGTGACGCCGCGTCGGAAGGCAGCGCTCCTGTGGGGAGTGATCGGAGGGTTGTCGTTTCTCGTGGCGGCGCAAGGCTACGTGTTGCTGGTCGCGCGGCTCCCGGTCGGAACGCTCGGCCTGCTAGGGGTCGCCGTCCTCGTCGGCTCCGTCGCGACGGTCACGACCGGCCTCCTCCAGCGCCGACTGGCACAGAAGGAACAGCGTTAAGACGCCGAGGGCGTCTACTTCAGTTCGGGCCGGGATGGCCGAGTGGTAAGGCGCACGCCTGGAAAGCGTGTTCCCTCACGGGATCGGGGGTTCAAATCCCTCTCCCGGCGTTCTTCGAGGCTCTTGGACACATAGCATGAGGGTCGTGAGACCATCTGACGAACTGTCGTTCTTGATTTATATTTATTGTGTCACTCTCTAGTACAGCCGGAAGTGCTTTATCCATGCATGCATACACACATGTACATGGGAACCACAACGATTTCGCTACGTGATGAGGCGTACGACCAACTGGCTGAGGCCAAACGAGACGGGGAGAGTTTCAGTGATGTCGTACTCCGGCTGACCGAGTCTGCGGATACAGAGGAGAAGATAGCTGAACTAGCCGGGGGACTCGGAACCGAGATGGCAGAGGCAGTTGCGGAGTCATCGGAAGAAGTACGCGAGTCGCTGGAGATGAAGTCTGGCAGAGAATGAAGCTTCTTGACACGAGCGTGCTCGTCAGGCTTGGAAACCCAGAGCGAGAAGCAACAGTTCGCCCGTATCTCCAGCAACACGCCACTGAGTCATTTATTACTTCGTCTCTCGTGTTGTTCGAGTTCTTCAGACCTCCAAAACGACGGCAGAATCTGGAAGATGTCCGTCGGTGGGTAGAGGGTGTACTCGACAGTGTCGAACCGTTCACCCAAAGTACTGCACTCCGAGCCGCACGTATCAACGAGAGTCTTCGGTCACAGGGTCGAGAGTTGGAGATGCGTGATCTGTTGATCGCCGCGCATGCCCGAGAACTCGGGGGTCAGTTCGTCACTTGTGACAGTGGTGACTTCGAAAACGAAGCAGTACAGCAACTGCTTGATGTCGACGTAATCGGGTGAACAATCAAAAACACGAGCTGTCCGCGCCGTCGCGTTACTTCCCGCGACGACGGTCGCCCGACACCGACGGCCGGGTGTGTTCCGCTCCCGTTCCGCGTTCCGTCTGGCCACGGCCCTTCCGGCCGGCGTTCGTCAGCCCGCGGAACGCGCGCCCCTTGTGGTCGTCACTGCAGATCCAGTTGAGGTCGTCGTCGTTCTCGATTGCGGGGTGGTGTGGGTCGATCAG
>JAHENP010000192.1 GCA_018609965.1 Haloferacaceae archaeon | reverse complement strand
TCCAACGCCAACGCCGCACCGATCCCGCTGGAGGCGCCCGTCACCAGCGCCGCGCCGTCGTCTGTGTCGGACACGATACGCACGTGGTGACGGTCGTACTTCAACGGGTGGGAGAGCAGTTCCTCACCCGCGGTCGGTCACGAGACGAGGATCAGTCGGAGTGGCGGGCTACCGGTTCGTCCACCGCCGGAGCGTCCACAGCCCCTCTCGTCGGCGACACCGGCTGTGACACACCAGACAGTACAGCAGCCAGCGGTTCGGCCGACACCGACCGCGTAGTGTTGGTGGTCGGCACCGACGTGTTCGTCGTCTCGTTCGATCCGGCAGTCATCTGCGGATCGAGGATGATCGGCGTGTTGCCGCTCCCGTTGCCGCCGGAGCCGACGACAAAGACGGAGCCGCCTTGGAGCGCACTGATGTACTGTTGTCGGAGGACGATCGGGTTCTCGCGGAGCGCCTGCCCCTCGATCTCGATCACGTCAGCCTCCGCCTGTGCCTGGACGCGCTTCTGTTCGGCGCGGGCACGTTCCTGTTTGACACGTTCCTGTTCGACCTGGACGCGTTGTTTCGCCTCCTCCTTCTCGTCGAGCGCCTGGTCGATGGAGTCGGGCAAGTCGACGTTGCGGATCTGCACCTCTTCGAGGATCACCGGCTCCTGCTCGAACGACTCATCCAGCGCCGTGGCGGTGATCCGGCCGAGCCGTTGGCGGCTCTCCGTCTTGTAAATCGCGCCGTCGCCGGTCGTCTGGAGCGACGACGCCTCGTCGCGCAACACCGACCGGATCGTCGGCCTGATCAGCCGGCGTTCCAGCTGATCCTCGTCGTTCCAGTCCTCGACGAACGTGTCTGCGGCGTCCGAGTCGATCCGGTACCGCACGGTCACGTCGATGTCGACGGACGACCCGTTGACGGTCTTGACGGTGATGGCGTCCGCCTCGTTCCGTTGGCCCTCACCCTGTGTGTCCGACATGGTGTACGTCCGCGGGCGGATCTCGACGTTCTGAATCTGCTCGACGACCGGGATCACGAGGTGGGCACCGCTGTCGCGGGTGTCACCCGTGACGGCGCCGAACTCCTTGACGACGCCCTCGTGGCCCTCTGGGACCTGGTTGTACGCGAGGCCAGCGCCGATCAGGCCGACGACCAACAACACCGCGACGAGGGACGCGGTGACCTGTTGTCTGTCTACCATCCGTCCTCCGTCTGTGCCGAGTCGTTAGGGGTGGTGTGAGCGGTACGTCTGGGGACCGACCGCGTGACAGCCGTCGCGCCGACGACTGTCGGGGTCTCTCGCACACCGTCTCTTTCGACGGAGCCCCAATTAACGGGTTCGACTCTGTCGCACGGGCGAAACCCACCACGGGGAGCCAAGTGGCCCGAGCGACAGCGAGCGCCGAGACGGCGACTCGACGCGAGGCTCGACTGAACGCTCGACGACTGAACGCTCGACTGGATGTCGACGAGCGAGTCTCTCGTGTGGAGCGTCCAGAAAACTGCGAGTCTCTGACTGCTGTGGGATCAGCGACGTTCCGGGAGCGGCTCGTCTCGCCGCTCTGTCCCGTCGTCCCGGTCCGTGTCTCGACGCGACCCGTCACGGTCGTCCCGCAGGGCACGCTCCAGCCGTCGTTCGAACTCCACCTCGCCCACGGCGTCGGCAAGATACTTCTCGCGGAGGCGGCCGACGGCCCCGTTTGTACTCGTCTCGCGAGTCGTCTCGCGGGCCGCGTCCCGACTGCCCGGTGTTTCGTCTGCGGTGAGGAGCTGTGCCGCGTAGCCACCGAGCGCGCCAAGACCGGTGTTGTACAACACGAGCGCGATCGTTCCGGCGAACACGGCCGCGGCGAGCGGCCACGCGGTCGTCGCGGCGGCGACGCCGACCGCGAGCGCCAATGGGAGAGCGATCAGTGACGCGACGGCACCCGCGCCTGCGCCAACCAACGCGCCTCGCTCCGGGGAGTCGTCGGTGTACCGGCCCGCGAGCCCGCCGCCGAGCAACGGCGCGATCAGCCCGACGACCGGGAGGATCGACAACGCGACGATCCCGGCCGCACCGATCCCAATCTGTCGCCGCACGCTCACCCCTGTGCCGCGACCGTGTAGCCGGTCGCGTACGTCGCGATACTCACACCGAGCAACACGGTTCCGAACCCCCACGGCGGCGAGATCACCGCCGAGACCAGCGCCGTGGCCACGCTGGCGACGACTGCGCTCGTGAGACCCGCTGCAGTTGTTTCGTTCACACTGGAGGGAGGTGCCGCGAGGGTCTAACCTTCCCGCCGTTCTAACCTGATTGGAACGGCCAGTCGAGTGTGCCTCGTGCAACGCTATCTGCCGGCAGGACGGCGACAGCAGGTCACTCCTGTCGGAGCGCCTCGATCGGGTCGACACGGGCAGCACGCCACGCCGGATACAGCCCCGCGCCGACACCGACCGCGACGCCGACGACGACCGCGAACGCCATCCAGTCGAGCGCGAGCGTGAACCCGACCTCGGCGAACCGTGTCGCGCCCCAGGCGACGACGAGCCCGACGGGAATCCCCAACACCGCGCCGCCGGTGCCGAGCAACGCCGACTCCGTGAGGAACAACTGCATCACGTCACGGTTCTGCGCGCCGACGGCTTTCATGATCCCGATCTCGCGTGTCCGTTCGGTGACGGAGACGAGCGTGATGTTGGCGATCCCGATCGCGCCGACGACGAGCGACAGGACGGCGATCCCGGTGACGAACCGGGTGAGTTGGCCGAGAATCTCTTGAATCTGACCGACGATCTCACCGGTCGTCTGGACACCGACCGTCTGCTCGGCCGGGAGGAGTGCCGCCGCGTCAGACTCCGGCGTGTACGCCCGCACCGCGTCCGCGACCGTACCGGTCTGGCTCGGCTCCGCGACGACCGTTACCTGCGGGTAGGCGGTCACCCTGACCCCGTCGGTCGTCCCCTCGACGCTCGTCTGGTAGAACGGCTCCGACGGGAGGTACAGCTGCGGTCCGCTCGGGCCGAACTGTGACAACAGCCCGCCGCGGGTTCCGTCGGCGACGCCGACGACGGTGGCGTTCCGGCGGTCACCGTCCGCGAGCGTCAGCGTGACCGTGTCACCGACTGAGAGGTTCTGCTCGAATGCGGTCCGTGCGGCCTCGTTCACCACCACCTCCTGGGCACCCGACTCGAACGCACGTCCGTCGACGATGTCGTCGTCGCCGAAGGCGGCCGGGGTCGTCCCGATCGCTTGCCGCTGAGCGACCGTGTCACCGGCGTGACTCACCCCGGAGAGCCGGACGGTCCCCTGCGGGACAACCGTCTCGACACCGTTGATCTCACCGAGTTCGGTCACGTCACGCTCCGTGAACACCGGCCGTGTCGCGTCGGCGATCCCCGCGCCGGGTGGGCCATCCTGCCCACCGCTCTCGATGCTGGCCGGCGTGAGGAAGATACTGTTCGCGCTGGTCTGGCCGATCTGTGAGACGACCGCCGCCTGGACGCTCGCGCCGAAGGTGGCGAAGACGATCACCGACCCGATCCCGACGACGACACCCAACACCGTCAGCGCCGACCGTAGATTGTGCGCCCGGATCGACCGCACGGCGATCCGGAACGTCTCCCTGAGGTCCATCAGTTCTCACCCCCCGTCGGGTCGTCTGCGACCGACAGCGTCGGCGCGTCGCCTTCGAGGCGTTCGACACCCTCGATTGCGCCGTCGCGAACGTGGACGATCTGTTGTGCACGCTCGGCGACCCGGCGGGCGTGGGTGACGAGCAACACTGTGTTCCCCGACTCGTGGAGTCCGTCGAGCAACGACAACACCTCGCCGCCGGTCTCCGTGTCGACGTTGCCGGTGGGTTCGTCGGCGAGCACGACCGACGGGTCCGCCGCAAGCGCACGGGCGATGGCGACGCGTTGTCGTTGCCCACCGGACAACTCTGGCGGCCGGTGGTCGAGCCGATCACCCAACCCGACATCGCCGAGCAGTGCCGCCGCGCGGTCGCGACGCGCGGCGCGTCCCCAGTCGGCGAACGTCAGGGGCAACGCGACGTTCTGGACGGCCGTCAGCCGCGGGAGGAGATCGAACGTCTGGAACACGAACCCGATCTCGGTCCCGCGCACGTCCGCTCTCGTCGCGTCGTCCGTCCCGTCGAGTCGTGTCCCACCGACCGACACCGTCCCCGAGTCGGGCGTGTCGAGCCCGCCGATCAGATTGAGCAGAGTGCTCTTTCCGGAGCCGCTTGGCCCCATGACTGCGGTGTAGGACCCCTCGGGCAACGACAACGAGACGCCGTCAAGCGCCGTCACTCTCCCGCCGAGCTGGTAGTGTTTCGTGACATCCGAGACGGTGACTGCCGGCGACACCGACCCCCGCTCCGCGTGACTCTCAGTCGACTGTGACACGTCTCGGTGTACGGCCAGGAGTGGTGTAAGTCGACGCCACGGCGACAACAGTAGTGAGTGTGCACCACAATTTAATACACTCCAGAACCGGGAGATGTCGACCGCCCAGCGTTGTTCGTCGAACGGGCGTCTCCAACGGCTTAGAGGCGTATAGTTGTTACCCGCGGATTCAAGCCGAGTGAGGACGCCGTCCAGTCTTTAGTGAGTAGTGCTATACTACATACGATGGCAGGACAACCAGACGGAGGACGTGGTGTCGTGAGCAACGCAGTCGTCGTCGGGATGGTGTTGCTCGGGGTCGTCACCGTGGGCGGAGCGGCGGTGACGGACCTCGGCGCAGCCAGCGGTGACGCGATTCTCGACGACACGGCGGCGACCTACGAGTCGGCAGACACCGTCGTCGGCGAGGCGACGGTGACTGTCGACAACGAGACGGCGAGCCGGACGACGAGCGTGTCGTACGCCGTCACGGCGGACAACAAGACGCGGCTGACGACGACAGCGGAGAACCGAACCGTCGTCGTCGGGACGAACGGCTCGGTCGCGTGGGTGCACGACGAGGCGAGTGGCGTCACGCAGGTCGTCGAGAACCGTTCGGAGCTTCGAGCGCTCGCGAACCAGACGAGCGGTGAGGACTGGCGCGAACGGGTTCGGCAGAACGCGACGGAGCCTCGGAGTCGGGCGGGCGGAGCGACACCCGGCGAACGGATCGACTGGCAGAGCCGAACCGGCGAGCACGCCGCGACGGGCGCTTGGAACGAGAGTAACCGGACGGCAGAACGCGTCGGGCAGACGACCGTCCGCGGAACACAGGCGTGGATCGTCGAGGTCACGTCGACCGACGATGAGGTCGACACGACGGTAACCAACTGGATCGGCGTTGAGTCGAACCTGTTGCTCCGTCAGCGCGTCGCGGGCGACAACGGCACGGTGACGGTCGACTACACGGAGACACGGCTGAACGTGAGCGTCAGCGACGAGACGTTCCAGCCGCCCGGTGCCGCCCGTGACCGGCCGGCCGCCGCCGGCGCGACCGAGTACGACAGCTTCGACTCGCTTCAGTCGGCGACCGAGACGAGCGTCCCCGAGTTGACCAGCGAGTCGTACACGTTCGCTCGCGGCGGTGTGGTCGGCTTCGGCGGCGAGACGGTCGTCGCGCAGTACACCGGGCCGGCGAACGTCTCGGTGCTCGCGACGACCGCCGACGAACTGCCGACCGGCGACCGCGACGTGGAGAACACGACGGTCGCGGGTGAGTCGGTCCGTGTGACCGAGACGGGGAGCCAGACGGTCGTGGCGTGGACGACC
>JAHENP010000191.1 GCA_018609965.1 Haloferacaceae archaeon | reverse complement strand
TCCAACTAAGAGAAACGAGAAGAACTGTTAGAGAAGTTAGAAGTAGTCGATACTGGAGGGGAGTTCCTGCTTCATCCCCTTCCGCTCCCGGATGTCCATGATCTGGTCACGCTGGAGCGTGTCGGACATCACGCGGAAGCCGGCGTTCTCCGTGTTCCAGGAGGCACGCCCCTCCGTGGCCGAGCGGATATCCGAGGAGAACCCGATCATCTCCTCGACGGGGGCGATCCCCTCGATCACCATCAGGTCACCCTCCTGGTACATGTCGTCGACGCGGCCACGACGGCCCTGGATCTCGCCGGAGGCGTCGCCCATGTACGCGTTGGGCACGTCGATCCGCACGTCCTGAATCGGCTCCAACATCATGATCTCGGCGTCGATCAGTGCACGGTGGACGGCCTCGCGGGTCGCTGGGATCACCTGCGCCGGACCACGGTGGATCGTGTCCTCGTGGAGCCGGGCGTCGTGGAGCCGGATCAGCGAGCCCTGCACCGGCTCTGCGGCCAGCGGCCCGTCGTTGAGCGCCTCCTCTAGCCCCTCGACGACGAGCTCCATCGTCTCGTTGAGGTGTTGGATTCCCTTCGTGTCGTCGATGAACACGTTGGTGCCGTGGATGTGCTCGACGTTCTGGGAGGTCTCCTTGTCCATGCCGGCCTCCTGGAGCGCCTCACGACGTTCCAGCTCCGGCATGTCCATCGTCGCCTCACCCAACTGGATCGTCTCGACCACATCCTGGCCGAGCGGCTCGACGGAGATGTAGAACCGGTTGTGACGGTTCGGGGAGATTCCCTCGACCTCGTCACTGCTCTCCTGGACGGACTCCCGGAACACGACAATCGGCTCCCCGGTGTGGACCGGAATCCCCTGGTTGTCCCGGATGCGCTGGGTGATCACTTCGAGATGGAGTTCACCCTGCCCGGAGATGAGGTGTTCACCCGTGTCCTCGTTGATCTCCACCCGGATTGTCGGGTCCTCCTTTGCGACCTGTTGGAGCGTCTCGATGAGCTTCGGCAGGTCGTCCATGTTCGTCGCCTCCACGCTCTTTGTGATCACCGGCTCGGAGATGTGTTCGATCGACTCGAACGGCGTCATCTCCGTGTCCGACACCGTCGACCCGGCGATGGCGTCCGCCAGCCCGGTGACGGCGGCGATGTTCCCGGCCGGAACACCCCGGTCGAGTTCCTCGCGTTCACCGCCCATGTATATCCCCACCGACTGGAGCCGGCTCTTGCCGGCCGTCCCGGAGACGTACAGTTCGTCACCCTTCTCCACGCTGCCGGAGAACACGCGGCCGATCGCGACCTCCCCGGCGTGAGGGTCCATCTCGATGTCCGTCACCATCAGCACGGTGTTGCCGTCGCGGTCCACCTGCTGCATGCTCTCGGAGACATCCAACGTGTCGTCACCCCGCCAGATCCGCGGAATCCGGCGCGGCTGTGCGTCCAACGGGTTCGGGAAGTGCTCGACGACCATGTCGAGCACGACATCCGACAACGGCGTCCGCTCGTGGAGCCCCTGCCGGTCGTCGTCCCGTTCCATCTCCATCACTTCGCCAAACGAGATGCCGGTGCGCTCCATCGACGGAAGCGACACCCCCCACTTGTACAGCGCGGAGCCGAACGCGACAGTGCCGTCCTCGACGGAGACGGTCCAGTCGTAGTCCTCCTCCTCGGTCATCCCGCGGATCAGCTCGTTCACGTCGCTGATCACGTCCTGGAGACGCTGTTGCATCTCCTGGGGCCCCTCCTGGAGTTCGTTGATGAGGCGGTCGACCTTGTTGATGAACAACGCCGGCTTCACACCCTCCCGCAGGGACTGCCGGAGCACCGTCTCCGTCTGAGGCATCGCGCCCTCAACGGCGTCGACCACGACCAGTGCGCCGTCGACGGCTCGCATCGCGCGGGTCACGTCGCCACCGAAGTCGACGTGGCCCGGCGTGTCGATGAGGTTGACGAGGTTGTTCGTCCCCTCGTACTCGTGTGTCATCGACACGTTCGCCGCGTCGATGGTGATCCCGCGTTCCTGTTCGTCCTCCTCTGTGTCCATCATCAGCTTGGTCGCCTCGCCCTCGTCGGCGATCATCCCGGCCCCAGCGAGGAGGTTGTCAGTCAGTGTCGTCTTCCCGTGATCGACGTGCGCCGCGATGGCGATGTTCCGGATCTGATCCGGCCTGTCCATCAGCGTCTCGCACTCCTGTACGATCTTCTTTCGTCGGCCCATTGGCGTCTGCTACTGGGCGCCCCGTCAAAAGGGTAGTGCTTTCCGGCCTCGGAACCGTCGCGTCTCGGCTCTCCGCCCGAGAATCGTGCGTCGAGCTGTCACGGCGACCCGCCCGACACAAGAGTAAAACCCGCCGAGACCCTGTGAACGATACGCATGGATATTCGAGTAGACGGGACCGGCCCCGCCGACCCCTTCCTCGGGGCCGGCTCCCTGTTGGAGACGGAACACGACCTGTCGCTCCCGGTCGAGGTGCAGATCCGGGCGGACCCGGACAAGCGGACGCTCGCGGCACACTACGACGACCGACACGTGCTGCGGATCTCACAACGGGCGGCCACGAGCGCGATGGCTCGCGAGTTGGCGCTCCACGAACTCGCACACATGGTGCGGTACGAGAACGACCACCCCTCACACACACAGTCGACGGACGAGGCGTTGTTTCTGGCGCTGGCCGGCCAGTCCGTCGAACGGCGGAAGGTGACCCACTGTTACCAGATCGCCAACCACATGAAAGACATCTACGCCGACGACATCACACTCTCCGTCGCGCCCGCGGAGAAGCTCGTCACCTTCTTGGAGTCGCGGCTGGCGACCGCGCTGGCGGACCACACGGGGAACACGCCGTACCCGGAGACGGCCGCCGACACGACGGAGACGGACCCCGAGATCTCGGTCGTGAACGCGGCGTTCGCGCTTGCGGTCGTCGAACGACACGATCTGGTCGATCCCGACCACCGGATCTACGATCTCGCCGCCGCACTCGCCGACGAAGCGCCCGGGGTCGACCTCGACCTGTTCCAGGAACGGTTCGCGTCGCTGACGACCGAACCCAGCGAGTCCAACTACCGCAAGGAGTTGGTCGACGTGACCCGGGCGTACGCCTCAGAGTCGACCGCTGCCGGGCCGGCCGCAGACTGAGCCACTCCGAGGGGAATCGTCCGGTGTAGCGTCTCCAGTGTGTCGTTCACTGGAGTCGCGCACGCACACCCAGCCCGGCCGTCCCGAGACAGATCGTGATCGGCATCACCGCAGAGCCGTTGGGGACGTTTGGTGCGAGGAACACCCCGGCGGTAGCCACGACCATCGCGCCGGCGATGGCGAACAACCACGCCTCGTCCGGGAGTCCGTCGTCTCCCGACGACTCTCCGTCGAGCAGTTCCTCGTCGACCTCCGTGATCGGGTCGTCCGACTCCGCCATTCTGTGTGTATCGAGTAGCCGCCGGTACGTAGTTCCCCCGCTTTGCCTGTCGTCGGAACCCCCGACAGAGATATTTCTCTGCCGGCGCACCAGGTGGACGTGAGCTACGAGGCAGTGTTGTTCGACCTCGACGACACGCTGTACCCCTACGAGCCGGCCGCGACGGCCGGCCGAGACGCCGCCTTCCGGCGAGCGGGTGCACTCGGCTACGACTTCGACCGCGAGACGTTCGCGGCCGTCTACGAGGACGGGCGTCGGGCGGTGAAACGCCAGCTCGCCGGCGTCGCGGCGACACACGACCGGTTCGCCTACTTCGAGCGCGGGCTGGCCCGACACACTGGTGACGCCCAGCCGGCAGACGCACACGCGCTCGGGACAGCCTACTGGGACGCGTTCTGCGAGCAGATGGCACCGTTCGCGGAACTGCGGCCGACGCTCGACCGACTGGCGGCGACGGACACCGCTGTCGCGGTCACGACAAATATGCAGACGCGAGTGCAACTCCGGAAACTGGCCGCGCTGGGGGCCGGTGACGCGGTCGACACCGTAGTCACCTCCGAAACGGTCGGCCGCGAGAAACCCGGCGCCGCGATGGTCACGCTCCCGTTGGCGCGGCTCGACTGCTCTCCGAGTGAGGCAGTGATCGTCGGCGACAACCCCGCGACGGACATTGCCAGCGCGGCCGGGCTCCCACTCGACAGTGTCCTGTTCGACCACACCCACTCGCACGGCGACGGTGGGACACTCGACGAGTCGCTCTCGGCCGCACAACGACCGGACCACTACGTCGACTCGTTCGCGGCGGTCCGAGAGGTGGTGACGTGAGCGCCACGGACGGCGCGGCGTCGGTCGAGGCGGCCCGGGAAGCGGTCGTCACGTACGCGCCACGGCTGGCAGAACTCACTCCGGGGCGCAGTGGGAACCTCAGTGTCCGGGTCGGCGACCGCGTCGCCGTCACCCCGACGGGCGTGGCGTACGACGGGTTCGGCGTGACGGACGTGCCGGTGGTCGACCTCGACGGGAGACAGGTCGCCGGCGAGATGGCACCCTCCAGCGAGATACCGATGCACACCGGGATCTACCGAGAGCGGAACGTCGGTGCGATCGTTCACGCCCACGCGCCAGCGGCGACGACACTGTCTGTGCTCGGGGAGCCGTTGCCGCCGATCCACTACATGCTCGTCGCGGTCGGCGGCGAGGTGCCGGTCGCGGGGTACGCACCGTTCGGGACCCCGGAGTTGGCGGCAAACGCTGTCGGCGCGATGGCGGCCGCAGACACGGACGCGGTGCTCCTCGCGAATCACGGGCTCGTCGTCTGTGGCGACGATCTCGCGGACGCCGTCGAGAACACCGTCCACGTCGAGTCGCTCGCGGGGACGTACCTCCAGGCGCGTGCTGTCGGCGATCCCGTCACGCTCTCGGAGACGCAACTCGCCGACGCGCGAGAGCGGTTCAAGACGTACGGGCAACAACCCGACGACGAGACACACTCGGGGTGACGACGGGGTCGACACTCCGACGACGGGGTCGGAACACGCAGACGGGACAGGGGTCGTGGGAGCTACACACACGAGAGCGTCTCGCACGGCGAAACCGCAGGACGGCGGCGAGACGGCCTGTGTGCGGTATCGAAATGGTTTTACCCGAATCGGCCGAAGGTGACGATACAGAGCGCCTCCGCGCGTGATCCACAAATGAGTGACAAACCGCACCAGAACCTGGCCATCATCGGCCACGTCGACCACGGGAAGTCGACGCTCGTGGGCCGGCTCCTCTTCGAGACCGGGAGCGTCCCCGAGCACGTCATCGAGCAGCACCGAGAAGAAGCAGAAGAGAAGGGCAAGGGCGGGTTCGAGTTCGCCTACGTGATGGACAACCTCGCCGAGGAGCGAGAGCGTGGTGTCACCATCGACATCGCCCACCAGGAGTTCGACACCGACGAGTACTACTTCACCATCGTCGACTGTCCGGGCCACCGTGACTTCGTGAAGAACATGATCACGGGAGCCTCGCAGGCCGACAACGCGGTACTGGTGGTCGCGGCCGACGACGGCGTCGCGCCCCAGACCCGCGAGCACGTCTTCCTGGCACGCACGCTGGGAATCGGCGAGCTCATCATCGGCGTCAACAAGATGGACCTCGTCGACTACGGCGAGACGGAGTTCGAGACGGTCAAGTCGGAGGTTCAGGAGCTGCTGAAGCAGGTCCAGTTCAACGCCGACAACGCGGAGTTCATCCCGATCTCGGCGTTCGAGGGCGACAACGTCGCCGAGCAGTCCGACGAACTCAGCTGGTTCCACGGCCCGACACTGTTGGAGGCGCTGAACGACCTGCCGGAGTCGGAGCCGCCGACGGACGCGCCACTGCGCTTGCCGATCCAGGACGTGTACACGATCTCCGGGATCGGGACCGTCCCGGTTGGCCGTCTGGAGACCGGCGAGATGGAGGCCGGGAAGAACGTCACCTTCCAGCCGTCCGACGCGGGCGGCGAGGTGAAGACGATCGAGATGCACCACGAGGAGGTCGACTACGCGGGCCCCGGCGACAACGTCGGGTTCAACGTCCGTGGCGTCGGCAAAGACGACATCCGTCGTGGCGATGTCTGTGGGCCGGCCGACGACCCGCCGTCGGTCGCCGAGACGTTCCAGGCGCAGGTCGTCGTGATGCAACACCCGTCCGTGATCACGGAGGGGTACACGCCGGTGTTCCACGCCCACACCTCACAGGTGGCGTGTACAATCGAGTCGCTCGACCAGAAGATCGACCCGGCGAGCGGAGAGGTCGACGAGGAGAACCCGGACTTCATCAAGTCCGGCGACGCGGCGGTCGTCACCGTCCGTCCGCAGAAGCCCCTCTCGATCGAGCCGGCCAACGAGATTCCGGAGCTGGGGAGCTTCGCAGTGCGTGACATGGGCCAGACCATCGCGGCCGGTCAGGTCCTGGGCGTCGAAGAACGATAGATGCCCGGACAACAGGCTCGCGTCCGACTGGTCGGCACCTCGCCGTCGGATCTCGACGAGATCTGCGGTGACGTGCGCGAGATCGCGGACAAGACCGGTGTCGCGTTGTCGGGACCGATCCCGTTGCCGACGAAGACGCTGGAGGTGCCCGCACGCAAGTCCCCGGACGGCGAGGGGACCGCAACCTGGGAGCACTGGGAGATGCGGGTCCACAAGCGACTGATCGACATCGACGCCGACGAACGCGCGCTCCGGCAGCTGATGCGGATTCAGGTGCCCAACGACGTGAACATCGAGATCGTCCTCGAGGACTGAGCGAGATCTTCGATCTCGCGAAGATTGTCGAGCTTTGCTCGACAGGACTGAACGAAGCCTTTGGCTTCGTGAAGGTTGTCGGACTCTGTCCGACAGGACTGAGCGAGGCCTTCGATCTCGCGAAGGCTGTCAGGCGTTGCCTGACGGAACTGAGCGGAGTCGTCGACTCCGCGAGGGTTGTCGAGTTTCGTCGACGGTCTCTCTTCTCACAGCCGACTCTTTCGACGCCGTTCGAGTCGCCACACACGGATCGCCAGCGCCAGATACGTCCCCAGCAGCGTGAGGCCGACGGCCCCGACTGCCGCCAGGTCGTGGGCCGTGCTGGCGTGACTGGCGCCCGCGAACCCGGGGCCAAAGTAGGTGTGAGAG
>JAHENP010000190.1 GCA_018609965.1 Haloferacaceae archaeon | reverse complement strand
GTCCACACCCGCGAGTGGGAACACACCCACCCCGGGTTCGAGACGACGGCACTCGACACGACCGGCGCCGGCGACGCCTTCGCGGCAGGCTACCTCGCCGCGCGCCGGGGTGTGGTGTCGGAGTCGGTACAGACGGCCGCGCTGGCGACGGTCGACGAAGCGCAGTCACTGCCGGGTGCGACCGCCGGCGACGACGCGAGCGTCGGGGTCGCGCTCGCGGTCGCGAACGCCTGCGGCGCGGTTGCGTCCCGCACGCTGGGAGCGCGTGCGGAGTTGTCGGCCGAGCGGCTGTGTGACGTGTTGGAGTCGTGATTCGACGAGTGACGCCGTCTACTCGTCGAGGTGGACGACCATCACGACCTCGCTCGTCTCGACGAGTTCCCCGTCACCGTCGTATGAGTGTTCCTCGACGATCTCGAACTCGTCGGCCGTGAGCGTCTCGCCGGCGGCGTGGAGCGTATTATCGTCGAGTTCGTACTCCTCGTTGGCGATTGCGGCCTCGATGTCGCCGACCGCGCCGCCGTACTTCGGGCCGACGGTCGCGTAGTCGAGGTCGATATCGACGATCTCGGCGGTCGCCTCCGGCGCGGTGGCGTCCGGGTACGCCGTCAGATCCTCGACGTGCATCACGCTCGCGACGGCGTCCTCGAAGCCGGTCAGGTCGCCGTACACGTCGACGGCCGGCACGTCCGCGTTCAGTGCCAACCCGCGGTCGCTCTTGAACGACCGGAGCGCCGACACGACTGCCATCGCGCGTTCACCAGGCGCCAACGGGGCGTCGTACCCCTGCGGCTCCGGCCACGACTGCCGGTGGACGCTCTCCGTGCCGTCGGCGTATGCGGCCGCCCACACCTCCTCGGTGACGAACGGGAGGATCGGCGCGAACAACCGGAGGACGGTCTCGTGGACCGTCCGGAGCGTGTACGCCGTCGACTCTGCTGCCCCGTCGCGTTGTTTCGCAAGCTCGAGGTAGTTGTCACAGAACGTGTCCCAGAAGAACCCTCGCAGTTCCGTCCGGGCCTTGGCGTACTCGTGGCCACGGAAGTGGTTGGTGACCGTTTCGACCACGTCGTCCAGCTTCGAGAGGAGCCACTCGTCGACCGGCTCCAACGCAGGTGGCTCGGCACCACTCGGTTCCGGCGGCGCTCCGTCGAGGCCCTCGCTCGCGAGATCGTCGACGAGCTTCGAGGCGTTCCACAGCTTCTGGATCAGTTTCTCCCCTTGTCGGAGCTCGTTCGTTTTGTACGGGAAGTCGTCGCCGACGGCGTACCCCGACGCCCAGTACCGGATCGCGTCCGTCGGGTACTCGTCCATCACTGTCGACGGCGAGACGACGTTCCCCCGCGAGGAAGACATCTTCTCGCGGTTCTTGTCCAACACCCAGCCGTTGATCAGGACACCCTCGAACGGCACCTCACCGGTGTGTTCGACACACTTGACGACGGTGTGGAACAACCAGAAGGAGACGATGTCGTGGCCCTGTGGCCGGAGGTCGATCGGGTACAGATCGGGCTCGTCGAAGCCGATTTCGCCCGTCTCCTCGTCGTACCCCCAGCCGGCGTTGATCAACGGGGTGAGCGAGGAGGTCGCCCACGTGTCGAACACGTCTTCCTCGGGTTCGAACCCGTCGTGGCCACAGGCCGGGCAGGCGTCGACGGACGGCTCGTCGGCGATGGGGTCAACCGGGAGCCGTTCGGGCTCGGCGAGAATCTCCTCGTTGCAGTCGGCGCAGTACCACACCGGGAACGGAATCCCGGAGTCGCGTTGCCGGGAGATACACCAGTCCCACTCCAACCCCTCGATCCAGTGTTCATACCGGGAGAACATCTTCTCCGGATACCACTCCATCTCGCGGCCGGCTTCGAGATACTCCTCGGTGTGGTCAAGCATCTCGATGTACCACTGCTCGGTGACGAGATACTCGACGGCGGCGTCACAGGAGCGTTCGTGCACCTGAACGACGTGTTCGATCGGGTCACGCGCGAGCAACGCCCCCTCGTCGTCGAGATCCACCTTGATCGCGGCGCGGGCCGCCTTCGTCGACAACCCCTCGTAGTTGCCCGCTAGCTCCGTCATCGTCGCGGACTCGTCGATAGCGACCCGCAGGTCCAGGTCGTGGGCCTGGTACCACTCGATGTCCGTCTGGTCGCCGAACGTACAACACATGACGATCCCGGTGCCTGTGTCGGCCTCGACACGGTCGTCGGCGTAGATCGGCACCTCGTGGCCGAACAGTGGGACCTCACAGGTCCCGCCGACGAGGTGTTGGTTGGCGTCGTCGTCCGGGTGGACGAACATCGCGACACACGCCGGCAGGAGTTCCGGCCGGGTCGTCGAGATGACGACCTCGTCGCCCGGCGCCGTCGGCACCGCGTACTCACTCTCGTCGCGTTGTGGGTTCGCGGGCGGCTCCGATCCGGTCTCGGCGAGCGTGAACGCGATGTCGACGAATTCGGAGTCGCGTTTCTCCTCTTCCATCTCCACCTGTGAGATCGCGGTCTCACAGTCTGGACACCAGATCGTCGGGGCGCGTTCGCGGTACTCGCGGCCCTTCTCGTAGAGGTCGATAAACGAGAGCTGTGAGGTGCGTTGGACCCGTGGCTCGATCGTCTTGTAGGTGCGCGACCAGTCGACAGAGACGCCCAGCGACTGGAGTTCCTCCGTGAAGCTCTCCTCGTAGTCGACACACACCTCGCGACACTTCTCCTGGAACTCACGGCGGCTGTAGTCGGAGTGGTGGATACCCAACTCCTGTTCGGTCAACAACTCGGAGGCGATCCCGTTGTCGTCGTAACCGAACGGGAACAGGGCGTCACCGTCGTACATCCGGTGGAACCGGGCCGCGAAGTCCTGGAGCGTGTGGCCGTAGAGGTGGCCCATGTGGAGACTCCCGGAGACGGTCGGCGGCGGGGTGTCGATCGTGTAGGCGGTGTCCGGGTCGGCGTCGCCGTCGCCGAACCGGTAGGTCTGGGCGTCGACCCAGTGGTCGCGCCACTTCGGCTCGACCGCCTCCGGATCGTACCCCCCCGAGAGGTCGGAGTCGGTCTCGCCGTCCGTGTCGTCCGTCTCGCGCTGTGTGCTCATCGTCGTCCCTCCGTTCGCGTGTTGTCGTGTTCTGTCTGGCGGTTCGTCGGTCGGTGTGTACGGTCGCGTGTCGGTGTCGTGGACATGTCGGTGAGTGGTGGTCGGTCGTCGGGCGAGACACGAGTGGTGACGGAGTCGACTCGTCACGAGAAGGAGGTGGGGCTCACGCCCCTACACGGTTGACGGCGGGGGGGCGCGACCGAACAGTGGACGCGACTGGTGCCATCGCCAGCAACCAGGCAGTCGCGGCTCAAAACTCTTGTGCGTCCTCGGGAGCCCGCCACATGTGGTAGAGAAAGTACGCCGCCGAGACGGCGACGACGACCGCCGCGAGCGCGAGCCCGACGGCGGCCGGCCCGTCTGTCCGGACGGTGAGCAACGCCGCACCGCCGGCCAACAACAACGAGAACGTCGACATGATCGTCCAGATCAGCCGTTCGAGCGCCACCGCCACCGGGTGGTCCCCGTCGTCGTCGGCGGGGCCAGTGGTCGTTGTCGCGCCGTCCGCCGTCACACCACTCTCTGTCGAACTACTCACTGCCGCTCCCGCTCCGGCAGTGCCGGAACCCGTCTCGACGTCACGTGGCGTCGCGGGGTCGTCGGACTGGCGTCGCCGTCGTCGTCGTTGTCGTCTTCGGGCGCGGCGTCGCTGGTCCGTCTGCACACCACCCACCGGGGTCGCAGGCGTCAAAAGCTTCCCGCCACCCAGTCGGGTCGACGAAGCCGTCGTCCGGACAGAACAGGGTGTTCTTTGCCGTCGGCGGGCTACGCGGCGACGATGGGCAAGGTCAGCATCGGACTCCACGGCTGGCGGTTCGACGAGTCGGAGCTGTTCGGCGACGACGACGAGTGGCGGTCGTTGGAGGCGATGTCGCCGGACACGCGCAAACGACTGCTCCGGCTCCAGACGGTGATTGGGAAGCCGTGTGACGCCTGTTATCTGGTCCACGGCGAGGCGAACAAGGAGGCGTGTAACGTCGCCGAGGTGGTGTACGGGGAGCCGATGGACGAGGTCGTGCTCTGTTCGGACCACGAGACGGAGTTCCTGTTCTGGTTCCGGGAACGGGGCGGGCGGTCGTTGGCCGGCCAGGAGACGTTCCGTGACGCCTTCCACGAGTGGTTCGACGACGGCGGTCGCGCCCCGGCAGGCTACGAGGGGATCGAACACGTCGCCGCCGAGCCGGAGGCGCTCCCGGAGCCGCCGGCGCCCGAGGACGTGTACGACCGCGAGGCGGAACTGCTGGACGACATCCGCCCGGAGTTCGAAGGCGAGGGCGTCAAGAAGGTCGGGAGTCGCGACGACGAGGACGCCGACACCACAGGCGAGACGGCAGACGACACTGGAGAGGAGAGCGGCGACGCAGGCGACGATCCCGATGTCGACAATCTCGATGTCGACGATCTGGACTTAGACAGAGAGTACCCCGGATCGTAGCCGACTACAGGCGCGTGTGCTGCGTCGGTCTACAGAGACGCGCCACGCCGCCGGAGTCGCGTCAGGCGACCACCAGCCACGCGAGGAAGACGGCGACACCCCCGAGCGTCGTCGAGACGACGGCGTGGGTGCGGAGCCGGTCCAACAACGCGTGGGCGTCGCCGTCGACGGCAAGCGCGTCGTGGATCTCCGACCCGAGTTCACACCGCGGGAGGAAGTCCGTCGCGACGTGGACGAACACCCCAGCCGCGAAGCCGAACACCACCCCGCGAACGGCCGCGTCCGTCGGCAACGCGACGAACGACGCCCCGAGCGCGGTGATCCCCACGCCAGCCGCCGGGAGGAGCACAGCACGCCAGTCGCCGCCGCGGGCGACGTAACGGTTCGCGGCCGCGTACCCCGCCGGCCCCTTGTGGGAGACGATCGACAGCCCCAACAGGAGCCCCAGTTCGGGGACGTTGCCGTAGATCACGCCGATGATCAGCCCCGCGGAAAAGGCGTGGGCGGTCAGCTCCAGAATCGCGCGGTCGCCGGGCACGTCGAGGTGGCTCAGTCGGTGCCCCATCGCGTGACCGGAGTAGCCAACGAGCAACCCCAGCGCGATCCCGAACCCGCCGAAAGCCGCCGACTGGTTGATCGCCTGCGGCAACAGAAACACGGAAGCGCTGGTGATCATCGCGCCGCTGGCGAGCCCGTACCCCCACACCAACACCCGCGCCCGTCTCCGCGGGACACGCGCACCGACCCACGCCGCGCCACCCATCGACGCGAACGCGACCCAGCCGATCCACAACAGCTTCACCTGCGTCCCCGCCGACTCGCCGTTCACCAACGGCCACGCGGTCACGCCGGACAACAACGCCAACACCACCGTCGCGCCGAACCCCGCCGCGACGCTGGTTGTGTCGCCCGCCTCTCGCCGTGTCGCTGTCGCCTCGCTCACGTTGTTATCTGACCGGTGTTCGTTAATAAGCCTGCTGGAACGACCGGCTGGCAGTTAGTAACAGTTCGGCGGGAAGCAGGCCGACAGGCGTCAGCCGTTCGGCTCGACAGTTTGGGAAACCCAGCCAGTCGCCCCCGAGGGGTACGGGTCACCCTCGCCGTTCTTGCGGGGTTGGACGGTGCCGTCGGCCTCGACGGCGCGGACGACCACCTCGTGTGACTCGCTGGCGACGTACTCGTGGCGCCACATCCGCGCGGCGTCGTCGGCCGGGTCGTCCAGATCGAGCGTCTCGGGGTCGGCGTCCGTCGGGACTCTGCTGGGCAACGGGTCCGACAGCGTGGCGGTCTCCCAGCTGTCGCCGCCGTCCGTCGAGATCTCGACGCGGTCGAGTCCCCGGGTGCCGGCGTAGGCGTGGCCACCGACGACGACACTCGGACCTGTGGTGTCGACCGTGTGGAGCTTGGCGACAGTGTGGACCGGACCGGTGCCGTGCCAGCCGCGTTTCTCCCAGTAGCCGTCGATCTCCTCGGTGAGGAACTCCAACTCGGTGATCCACTTGACGTTGATCTCACCCCAATGGCCGGGAACGAGCAACCGGACGGGCGAGCCGTGCCCCTGCGGGAGCGGCCCGCCGTTCATCCCGAACGCGAGGAAGGCGTCGTCCAACGCCTCGACTGGGAAGTCCATCACGTAGCCGTCGTCGGCGCGAGCAGCGACGTGTGTCACCGCCTCGTCGAGTGTCACGTCCGACAACAACGCCTCGACCGGGACACCCGTCCACAGTGCCGTGTCCAGCTTCTGTCCGTTCAGCTTCTCGCCGACACACCGCAGAGAGACGAACCGGTACTCCGTCGGGTTGTCGAGCAGTCCGGCGAAGTCGAGTGTCCCCCCGCCGTCGACTGCGCCGTGAATCTCCAACGTCCACTCCTCGCGACGGGTCCGTGGGTCTGCGGCGTTGATGTCCACCTGGTAGAAGTTCCGTGACACCAACCCCTCCAGGTTCGGCACGTCGAGTGACCGGCCCTCGGCGGCCTCGAACAGCTGTCGTTCGAGGTTGTCGTTCTCTACGTCCGCCGTCGTGACGGTGTCGTCCGTCCCACTCGCCTCGTCGGTCTCGGTCGCCGCGCTATCACGCGACAGTCGCGCGAACAGGCCGCTCACGCCGACCGCGAGGCCGGCAGTGCCGAGTGCTCGGAGGGCGGTCCGTCGGTCCTCGCCCGTACCGCGCACGTCGGTACTCGCGACTGCGACCACCCCGCCGGCGAGGCCGCCCGCGACGGCCGCGGGGGCTGTCCCGCCCGCCAGCAACGCGAGCAACGTCTGTGTGGCGACGACGGTCATCGGTGTCGCGACCCCTGTCCCGGTCCGGTTGGCGACGTGTTCTCCGAGCGGGACAGCCGCCCCGAGCACCCAAATCGCGGCGACGCCGACACTGACAGCGAACAACGGCTGTGCGGCACCCCCGATCTCCGTGATTCCGAACCGGACGAGAACGTCCGGTGTGCGGGCGAACAACCACCTGACGGCGGTGAAGACGAACCACGGACGGCCGAATCCGACGGCGGCACCGGCAGCCACCGTCGCCGCGAGGCCGGCGGCCACGCCGACGACGGCTGTCTCGCGACGCTGTGTGTCGACGCGTCTCACGACCGGATCGACACACTCCGGCCGCAAAGTCCTGACGCGACTGTGTGGGGAACACACTTCACCCCACCGGCCCACCACCGGGGCGTGGCCCACGACGTGCCGGCGGACGTCCAAGACGTACTCACACAACTCCACGAGGCCGCCGTCGAGGCGGCCGCGACAGCCGCTGGTGACGACGACAGTGCGAGTGGAGCCGACACGGACGACACACCGTCGGCCGACACAGACGATACACCGTCGGCCGACGCGGACGACACGACAGTCGTCGACGACGCGGGCAACCCGACGGCCGTCGACGACCCCAGTGACCCGACAGCCGACGCTCCAGAGGCGTTCGCCGCACCGGTGGAGACCGCACAGACTGTCGCGAGCAACAAGCTCCCGGCAGGAGAACTCCGGAGCCAGTTCACACACGGCTACGACCGCGCACTCGCGATCGCCGCCGCCGAACCGGCCGTGGCCGCAGAGTACGTTCGCGCCGTCGACCGCCGACTCGCCGCGGTGACGGACCGTAGTCGCGACGGCGTGGCTGGCGACGACCCCGATCACTACACCGATCCGGACGACGCGAACGACTCCACCGACTTGGACGATCCGGACGACGCGAACGACGCGAACGACGCGAACGACTCCACCGACTCGGACGATCCGGACGACGCGAACGACGATTTGTAACTCGGTTTCGACTTAGAGTAGCTTCAAGTCCGTGGGCGTCTACAGTTCGTGTATGGAACCGGAGGAGGCAGTCCGACAGATCGCGTACGTCGTCGACGCGAACAGCACCGACGGCGGTCGACGCTGTGCGGCCGGCTACCGTCCCGTCTTCGACCGTGTCGCCGACGACCCGGACGCGGAGGTGACCGAACTCGCGACGGCACTGAGCGAGGAAATCGCCGCCGGTTCGCGCCCGGACCCCGCCGCGGCCGAGCGCGTCGCCGACCGGATCGCCGGTGTCGCTGCCGACGGCGGACGTCTCGACGACTGACCGGCGGACGTCTCGACGACTGGCCGACGGACAGCTTAACGACTGGCCGGGAACTGTTCTGCGCGCGCTCGGCGACGACTCCAAGAAACCAGTCGTTGTCGGTTTCACGTTCGGAGAGTTTTGCGAGGGAAGATCGCCCCGAGAGGCGTTCTTCCCGCACTGTGCGGGGCGTGGCGACCCCGCGGTGCAGTGCGAGGGGAGGGATTTGAACCCACGGACCCCTACGGGAACGGATCTTGAGTCCGTCGCCGTTTCCCAGCTTGGCTACCCTCGCACGCACCCACAGTTCACCCCGGGAGTACTTGCCTCCTACGGTCTCGACGTGTCGGGTGACCGACGGTCGACTCTCTTCTGACGCCGCGACCCCCGCCACAAGACAGTTGTCGGCGCCGCCGTCGTGTTGGGCCGCGACTACCGGGCTGGCGACCGACTCGCCGTCGACTGGGGGCTCCCGTTGGTCGGTGCCGCCGGCTTCCTGTTCGTTCTCGTCGGCCTCTGGGCGCGTCTCGGTCGTGTGAACCGAACCGGGCCAGCGTCTCGCTCCAGGTGACGGAGAGCGGCACTCCGACCACAACCCACACGTTGTCGGCGTGTCACGCTCCAGCCGTGTCCACGCCACTCGCGGTCGAGAGCCGGCACCACACGGACGAACGGCTGGCGGCTCTCCGTGACCGGTTCGGCGGGTTCCCGACGACGCAGGCGACGGTCGTCGACGACCCTGCTCGGTTCACACGCGGTGCCGAGCGGTTCCGTGCGGGGTTCCGGGGGTCCGCCC
>JAHENP010000189.1 GCA_018609965.1 Haloferacaceae archaeon | reverse complement strand
GCCTGGTTCTCCCGGACCGTCTGGTAGGCGTCTGTCGCCTGCTGTGCGGCGTCGGTCTCGGCCTCCTCTGAGTTCCAGTTGATGTACGACACCGGCGCGGAGCTACTGGTGTCCGTCTGTGGCGGGTTCAGCAGCTGGAGGAAGTTGTCCGGCGCGGGCCAGTCGGCGATCCAGCCGAGCGTGTACACCTCCAGGTTCCCGCTGCGGCCACGGGACAACAACGAGCTGAACGGTGCCTGCTCGATCTCCATGTCGATGTACGCCGACGAGAGCCGGTCGCGCAGAATGTTCGCTATCTGCGCCCAGGTGTCGTCCTGGTACTGGGTCCACTGGAGCGTGAACCGGTTGTCCGGGCCGTAGCCGGCCTCCTCCATCACGCGGACGGCCTCCTCCTGGAGCGCCTCGCCGACGCCGTACGGGTAGCCCTCCTCGGCGTGTGCGGTGTACTCGTTTGCACCACCTGGGTAGACCGACGGCGGGGTGTGGTGGTACGCGGCCGACCCACGACCCTTGAACACCTCGCTGACGAACAACTCCTGGTTGGCGACGTACGCCACTGCCTTTCGGACGGCCTTCGGCACCGCCTCCATGTTGAAGCCGACGTAGAAGGAGTTGATCGTCGGGACGCCGACGTAGTTGACCGTGTCGCCGTTCCGGATCTCACCGTACGACCCCAGCGCGCGGCCGGCAGCGTCCGTCTCGTCGACAGACACCTTGCTCGGCTCGTAGAAGGAGGTCGGGATGCCGAACAGGTCGGCGTTCCGGTTCATCGCGTAGTTGTACTTCGGCTGGTCCTTCTCGATGACCTGCCAGTGGACGCGGTCGATGTTCGCGCCGCCGCGGTAGTGGTCCTCGACCGCCGTCACAGACACCTCCGTCCCGGACTCGTAGTTCTCCAACTCGAAGGGACCGGCACCGACCGGGTTCGAGGAGGCGAGCGCGTCGCGCTTGATGTCGCCCTCGTACCCTTCGATGTCGCCGACGATCCCCTCCGGCAGTGCGGCAAAGGAGGTGTACGCCATCATCTGCAGCGTGGCGTGGAACGGCGCCGACAGCTCCATCCGGAGCGTCTGCTCGTCGACCGCCTCGACACCCAGCGTCCCCGGCGCGTACTGCTCCGTCTCCTCGCCGTCCTGGGTGACCGTCTCCGTCTCGTGGGTCACGCCAATCGAGTCGAGGATAAAGTACGCTCGGCTGGAGTTATCCGACTGTGCGAGCCGTTCCCACGAGTAGACAATGTCCGACGCGGTCACGCTGTCGCCGTTGTGGAACGTCGCGTCGTCGGCGAGCGTGAACGTGTACGTCGTGAAGTCCTCCGAGACCTCGAAGTCCGTCGCGAGCTGGTTCGTGACGGTGGTGGTCGCGTTCTCGTAGATCAACAACGTGTCGAAGATCTGACGGATGACACGACCGGAGGCGGTGTCCGTCGCCTCGATCGGGTCGAACGTCGTCAGCGTGCTGTTGACCCGGTTGAACGTGGTCCCCTCGCTGCCGCTCTCGGTGGCGGTCGGGGTCTCCTCGGAGTCCATCTCCGTCTCCATCTCCGTTCCCGTCTCCGTCTCTCCGCTGCCACCGCCGGAACAACCGGCGAGCGCGGCCGCGCCGGCGACCGAGCCGGTGGCTGCGAGGAACTTCCGTCGTGACGTGCCTGTGTCTTCCATACGTGCAATTGTCGACTATAGAGTGATATAAACGTGGCGTTTTAGCTTCGACGCAACGGCAGTCTCCACGGCCGAGCCCCGTAATTTCTCTTTACTACTGGCAGAAATAACACTGGCATTCCACCAGATTCGGCGGTCACTCCCGGCAACCAGCTGATAGTTACTCGTCCCGACCAGGTCAGTCCGCGCTCGCGCCGGCGCTCTCGGCGGCACGCGCGAGCATCCCGCCGCGTGTCGAGTGCCAGAAGTACGTCGTCATCCCCAGCGCGGCGACGACGTTCGAGACGGTGATCGCCCAGAACGGCCCCAACGCCCCCATCCCGAGGACGTACGCGCCAACGGCCGCGACGGGGACCCGGACGGTCCAGTACTGGAGCATCGTCGCGTACATGCTGATCTTCGTCCGTCCGGCGCCGTCGAACCCCGCCTGGACCGTGTAGATCGTCCCGAGTGCCCAGTAGCCGTACGCCAGGATCTGGAGGTACGCGACCGTGAGCCGCAACGTCTCCCCGGCGACCCCGGGGACGAACAGCTCCGCCAACACCGTCGGGAACAACCACTGCACCACGCCGAGCACCCCCAGTCCGACCGCGCCGGCGCCGACACCCAGCCAGGTCGCCCGGTTGGCCCGATCCGGCCGGTCGGCACCGAGGTTCTGTCCGACGAGCGTTGTGGAGGCGCTCCCCAACGCCTGGGCCGGGACGAACACGACGGTGGCGACCCGTGCGCCGATGGTGTACGCCGCTAACGCCGCGCCGCCACCGACCGCGGAGACGATCCACACCACGACCAGTCGGGCGAGCTGGCGGACACCGCTCTGTCCGCCGCTGGGGAGCCCGATTGACAGCAGTTCGCGTGCCGTCTCCGCGTCCGGCTGGAACGCCGCTGTCGTGAGCGAAAAGCCCGTTCGGTCGGAGAACAACAACGCGAGCCCGACGGTCGCCGAGACGCCGTAGCCGATCAACGTCGCCGCCGCCGCCCCCTCGATCCCCCACGCGGGAAACGGCCCCCACCCGAAGATGAGAAACGGGTCAAGCACGAGATTCACCCCGATAGCGAGGAAGTTCAGCCACATCGGCGTCCGGGAGTCGCCGGCGCCGACGTAGCTCGCCTCCACCGTGTCGCTCACGCCGCTGGTCACCTTCGAGAAGGCGAGCACACCCAGATACGCCGCCGCCAGCCCCGCGACCTCCGACCCGGGGTCGAACAACCCGACGACCGTCGCGGCCGTCGCCGACACCGCGACCGCGAGCAGGAGGTTCACCCCGACGGTGAACCCGATACAGTGGGTCGCCGCGCGCCTGGCGGCCGCCAGCCTGTCTGCGCCGACCCGTTGTGACACCAACACCTGCCCGCCCGCGCTCCCGATCCTGGTCCCGACGCCGAACAACCCGATCACCGGCGCGATCAGCCCGACGGCCGCGACCGCCTCCCCGCTGATCCGGCCGACCCAGAACACGTCGACGACCTGTTGCCCGACGAGCACGAGATGTTGTGCGACCATCGGCGCCGCCAACACGGCGAGTGCGCGGCCCAGCGGGCCGTCGGTGATCTCGTCGGGACTCACGTCCAGCATCGTCTGTAACGTGTCGAAATGTCCCCGGAAAGAAGTAATTTGCGGCCAGTACCGAGAAAATGGCCAGTTTCGCCGGTGCGTCACAACAACGCAAGCGGCGACTTTCGGGGTCAGTGTCGCAACTCGCTGGCCTCGTCGGGGCACCGCCGTCACACGTCGACAGAGCTATGCCCATCGGCGGTGCCACGCCCGGGTGTGAAGGCCGTTCAGTTCAGTTCCCACGGCGACCGCGACGTGATCAGCTACGACGACTACCCGGAGCCGGAGCCGGACCGGGGGGCGGTGGTCGTCGATGTCCGCGCGGCGGCGGTCAACCACCTCGACGTGTGGACCCGACGTGGGTTGCCGGGCGTCGAGTTGGAACTCCCACACGTCCCCGGCAGCGACGCAGCCGGGGTCGTCGAGTCGGTGGGGGCGGGCGTCGACCAGTTCACCGCCGGCGACCGGGTCGCCGTCTCGGCGGGCGTCTCCTGTGGCACATGTGAGTTCTGCCGTCACGGCGAGGCGTCGATGTGTGTCGACTACCACCTGTTGGGTGAACACGTCGAGGGGGTCCACGCCGAACGGGTGGCGGTGCCCGCGGACAATCTCGTTCCCGTTCCGGAGGGTGTCGACTGGGCGGTCGCGGGGTCGACGAGTCTCGTCTTCCAGACCGCCTGGCGGATGCTCGTCACCCGCGGGGAGATCCGGCCCGGTGAGTCGATTCTCGTGTTGGGTGCCTCCGGCGGCGTCGGCCACGCCGCGGTCCAGATCGCCGACTACGTCGGCTGTGAGGTGTTCGCGACCGCCTCCACCGACCAGAAGCTGGCGTACGCCAAAGAGCTGGGTGCCGACCACACGATCGACTACGAGGCGACGAACTTCGCCGACGAGATCCGCGAACGAACCGGTCGCCGCGGTGTCGATGTCGTCGTCGACCACGTCGGCGCGGCCACCTGGCGCGACTCGCTCCGGTCGCTCGCCAACGGTGGTCGGCTGCTCACCTGTGGCGCGACCACCGGTGGCAACCCGGAGACGGACGTGAACCGCATCTTCTGGAACCAACTGGAAGTGATCGGCTCGACGATGGCCACCCCCGGGGAGACCAGCGACGTGCTCTCGTTGGTGTGGGACGGCACCTTCGAGCCCCGAATCCGGGAGACGCTGCCGATGTCCGAGACGGCCCGCGCCCACGAACTGTTGGAGAATCGTGAGGGCTTTGGCAAAGTGGTTCTGAAGCCGGACAGTGAGTGGTGACGACGACGGCGGCTACGTCCACCGCCCCGGACAGGGTCGTGACACCGACAGCGACGACCGCGCAGGCGAAGACGACGTGGACCACGCCGACGAAGACGATGTGGACCGCGCCGACGAGACGGCTGTCAGGAGTCCGGAGCCGGACGACGACCTCGGCGGGTTCGGCTGGGCGCTCGTCGCCGTCGTTGCTGCCGCCTTCCTCGTGATCCCGGGCGTGATCTACGTCTTTCCTGCCGGCCCGCAGTCCGGGCTCCCGTTTCTCGTCGCGATGCTCGCGTTGCCGTTCGCGCCCGCGTTGTTGTTGGGTGTGGTCGCGGTGTGGACTGCCGTCGCGGACGGGGAGTGATTAGCGGGGGGCAGTGTTGGGCGGTTCAACATCTAGAGCGTCTATTATACTGGAACAAATCGCTTAGCTTACAAAGAGAATAAGTAGCTGCTTGTTTATCTGATCGTATGATGAACCAGGATTCAGTAAGCAGAAGAGACGTAGTCCAAGCAGTAGCAACTGCAACTACTGGAGCAGTCGCACTGACCACAGTCGCTTCAGCCGGAGTCGGTGAGCGTTTTGACGAAGAAACGAGGAAGGCGCAAGAAGAGTTCCAAAGTGATAAACGCGTTTTCAACGAGACAAGAGAAAACCTCACGGTTTTACTTGAAAATTTGGTTGACCGTGACGTACGCTCGTCAGCCGTCACCTCAACTCAGTCGTTCGTCAAAGAGGCACAGAGGAGTGTGTATGTGGCACCGATTGAGGGAGAGGGTGTCACACATATTCAAATGTCACTTGACGGGGGATCAGTCGTCTTGGTGCATCAGGTTGAGCGAGATACGACCCGGATGCTGGTGGCCGGAGGTAACGGCAAACAGGACGTTGTGAAGGTGCAGGGCGGTAACGAAGTTGTGCCACTCAGTTGTTTCCCCGAGGATCGGAGTTGTGGTGGAACCAGAGACTGTGGGACAGGTCCGTACAGAGACTACTATTTTGTTCTGAAAAAGAGATGCTGTTACAGCCCTGATGGATCTGAGTCGTGTTCGTGGGAGCGGTCAGATGAGTGCTGTACGGAGAAAGAACGGTGAGAGGAAGGGATACAGATAGGAGAACGCTGTTGCGGTTCTTCGGTCTCGTAACAGCGACAACGGTCCCGGGGTGTTCGGCGATAGATAGCGAAGAAAATAGCGCCTCAACGGTGAACCAAGATCTCAGATCGACACCCACACCGCGTGATCGCTTCGACACGGCGGTCACATCGGATGGGACGAGACGACTGTCCCTCACCGCTTCCAGGCTAGTTGGGTGGGAAAAGAGACACGACACAGAACAAGTTACGGCGTACGACCCGAAGCGTCTCGAACGGGTACGAACAGTTCACTCCGACGGGAGACTCGTCGTCGGGCCAGAGGGGGCTGTCGTCGAACACAGACCAGACGAGACGGCGGTGTACACACTGTCAGAGACCGACCCACAGTGGCGCGCGCGCCGACAACTCCGGACGCTTCGGTTCGAACGCCGGCGGTTCCCGTTGTTGTACGACGAGAGCGACAGTTCTGGCGGAACCGTGCTTCGTCTTGACACGGACAGTTGGACGGTCGACTGGGAGCAGTCGGTCGGACAGCCAGTCTCGGTGAGCCACGACCATCTCCTGTGTCACGACGGCGACGAACTCGTCTGTCGTGACATCGACACCGGAACGGTGCGGTGGCGGACGACACTCCCGGACCCACTGGAGCCGTCACTCGACACGACGAGTCGGCGAGTCGGCGACGCGGTCGTGGTGGTCGACAGCCGTCGAGTCGACGTGTTGGCGGCCGACACCGGCACACACCGTGGCCGGTACACACCCGACCGACCGCTCGAACCACGGCGCACTGTCGGTACGGAGACGGGGGTCGTCTGTGGCGGCCCAGACGCAACGATGGTCGGAGTGGATGCGGCGGCTGGCGACGTACAGTGGCGGGTCGACGAGTTCGCCACGACACCGGTCGCCGCTGGGTCGGTCGTCCGCGCGACTGGGTTCGACGGGGACCGGACGACGGCCGGGGTCGACCCACGAGACGGTGGAATCGAGTGGGAACGACGCGGTGCGCCCGTCGCCGTTGCCGACGGCGACAGCTACGTGCTCGACGGCGAGACACTGGCGGTCGTCACGCCGACCGGGACAGTGCGGTGGCGGCGACATCACAAGTTCTCGTCGGTCACCACCCCCACCTTCGGCGGTCCGGGCGGTTCCATCGCTGGCCCGCCGGTGTCTGTCCGTGGTGACCGAGTGTTACTGTGGACACCCGAGGGGCTCGTCGTCTGGAGCGTCTCAGACGGGGGAGAACGGCTCCGATTCGGCGGAGCCACGGTCGAGTCGGCCGTTCTCGGTCGAGACGGGCGGTTGTTCGTCGCAACGGGGGAGAGAATCGGTGCTGTCGATCTCTGATCCGATGGGTGGACGGTGACCGCCGTCGCGGACGGGGAGGAGTAGTCGGATACTCGTCAAGACCAGACGACGGCGTCACCGTCGTACTGTTCGATTTCGTGGTCGTTCGTCAGAATCCCTGTCGTCTCGTGCGTGTGGTGTGCCGCAACCAACACTGCATCGTGCATCGAGTACAGTTCGAACAGTCGGTCCAGCCTGAGTACACCGTCTCGACCGGGTTCACAGACCTCGACGGGCCCAGAGGTGAGCGTCCGTGCCGCCTCGCGTCCAGAGATGGTCGGCGTCTCACCCGCAATCTCGTCGTCTCGGCCGAACGTGTCGACGACTTCGGCCAACTGGATCGGTGTCGCGAGAATGCGGTCGACACCGTCTTCGGCTCGGTCGAAGATCCGTTCGACTGCCGCCGGTTCGCGTCCGGCTAACCGACGGTTCAGCGCGACCGCGTCGGCGACGTACCGTTTGACATCCTCCCACCCCTGAAGGGGTGGGATTTCTCCGGTGGGGATGTTGGCTATGCCGTTCCCACGGAGGCAAGTTTCCCGTTGCCGGTACTCCGGTCTGTGCGCTCCTCGTTGGGACTTGCCCTCTCGGGAGAGTGTGGTAGCTCCGACCAGTTGTGGTCGTCCCACTTGAG
>JAHENP010000188.1 GCA_018609965.1 Haloferacaceae archaeon | reverse complement strand
CGCACGTGGTGGGACCGTGACCTGTTCGTCAACTGGCTCCCTCTCGGCACCGATCACGACCACCTGTACGTCACGGGAGCGTGCGGTGGGGTTGTACAGTCTGATTCCGGCGAGACCACGTGCGACACCCCGCGAACTGAGGCAGCCACTCGTCGCTGTTGCTGTGATGAGTGCCGCGGCGAGTACGTCTCGCCGTGTTCTCTCCCCAGGACTTCTCGAACTGTGGAGGCTGTCCGGTAACATGCTCTGATCTGCTTTCGTGTGAGTCGCTTCTGGGTCGAGCCGCGAGCCACTCGGCTTGTTTTCCCTGTAGACAGACAAATGTTGTGCTAATTGTGCCGAACCCGACAATCACTCCACGCGAACCGCGGTGTCGAGTGTGACCTCCCACCTCCCTACTCGAAGTGGTGATCTCTCCTGCCACAGGCGTCGTGGGCCACGACTCCGTCACTACCCTCGTCGTACCCGACGACAGCGGAGTGAGTAGCTCCACTCTCTGCAGACAACACTCTGTGACTCACGATCTGGGCGTGTTCGCTCTCGACTCACTGAGACAGTGTCTCGTTGTCGGCATCGTCCACCTCGATCCGCATCTGCTTGATGTCTGCGACCACCTGAACGACTCCAGACAGGGACACTCGTCTGCTCGCCTCGGCAGCACCCCGCTGTGCCGTCACGACACTCTCGCCAGTCCCGTCTAACCGGTCGTGGTAGGTGACCCCCATACTGTTCGAGAGCGTCCACTCTGTCTCGAACCCAATTTTCTCGTCGCGAGTGACGCGAACTGCCCCGGTCTGGCCCTCGTTACCGTCGAGACGCACGTCGACACGACCGTCGTCACGGTACCCTCGTAGCGGGTCGTCTCGTGTGACCGTCCGGAGCGGGGCGTCGTCATCGAGTGGAATCTCGACACTACTCTTTACCTCCCACTCGTGTGCAACCGTCGTTTCGTTCCACTGCACCGCGACAGCCACTGTCTGTTCGGTCAGGATACGCTCGGGGAGGTGAGCGGTCGCCCGCGGTGGGACGGTCAGTTCGGTATCCAACAACGTCGCGTCCCCGTCACTGACGGCGATGCTGGCTTCGCGTGGCTGGCTGGCGGGATTGTACACGCTGACTGTGGTTGGATGACGCGCAGAGAGTGAAGCAACTTCGAGACAGCCAGTACTGACGGCTGCGACCGCGGCGAGTGCACTACGCCGGGTCGTCTGTGCGGCTCTCGTGTCGGTCGGGTTGTCTCTCACTCGTCTCACCTCTTGGAGTCTGTCCCTCTGTCGACATCGTACACCCCAATCTGTACTGTTCGCTTGATATCTGCGACCACCTGAACGATCTCAGACAGGGACACTCGTCTACTCGCCTCGGTGGCACCCCGTTGTGCCGTCACGACCCTCTCACCAGTCCCGTCTAACCGGTCGTGGTAGGTGACCCTCCTGCTGTTGGAGAACGTCCACTCCGTCTCGAACTGTATTTGATCGTCGTGAGTGACACGTACTGACCCGGTCTGGCCGTCGTCACCGTCGAGACGCACGTCGACGCGGCCATCTTTGCGGAGTCCGCGTGGCGTATCGGTCTCAGACAGCGTGCTAATTTCTATGTTCTTTTTAAGAACAATATTGAGAGTGTCGTCTACGTCCCAACTGTAGGCCGTTGTTGTCCCGTTCCACGTTACCGCAACGCCGACCGTCTGTTGAGAGAGGACGCGTTCAAACAGGTCAACAGTCGCCCGTGGCGGCACGGTGACCTCAGTGTCTACCCGCGTCGTGTCTCCGTCGCCGACAACAATGCTGGCTTCGCGTGGCTGACTGGCGGGATTGTACACACTGATCGGGGTTGGATGACGCGCAGAAGTTGAAACTGTCTCCAGACAACCGCCACTCAGAGCGGCGAGTCCAACGAGTACGCTGCGTCGGGTCGTCTTCGATTGTCTCATTTTATGTAATTATTTCTCCGCACACCAGTATTAAAATCTGACTAAAATTTAGATATAGTGTTACCGACACCGTGTCGCCACCGGCTGCCGACGCTGTCCCGACGGCACCACCCGAGAGACCGACTGCACCGATTGCCTTGAGCACGTTTCGTCTGGTCTGAGAGCATTCTCCTTCTCTCAATACAAATAGGTGCCGATACGGCGAACTCTAGTTCGATTCACAGTATCACTTCTCTGAGACTCACGAACCCCCTCCCGGTCGACGGGACGACACCGCGGCTGTCAGCTCACCGAGTCGTTCGGCCGTCTCACTCGCAGTACGCGACACCGTCTGGGTCGCTCACCGCCGGCCCTCGGGAGTGGTGTGGCCCTCACTGGGTCGCCAGCCGGTCGTACAGTTCCAGCACGCGGTCGAAGTACGCCTCCGTCATCAGCCGTGGGCTCTCGACACGGTGAAAATCCTCGAGGAGAAACGCTGTCTCGGCGCGGTCGAGCCCGTAGGCGTGACACGCGGCGGCGTCGATCCCCGCACGGAGCCGTTCGCGTTCGTCGGGTGCCGTCGCCGGCTCGATCCCGCCGAGCCGGTCACGCATCTCCTCGAACGCATCGCCGTAACAGTTGAGCCGTGCGGCACGCGTCGCGATGTCGTCGAACCAGTCGTCGCCCGCGGTGAGGTGTGGGACGGGCGCGTTCTCGAACTTGTAGCGTGCGACGTTCGTGTCCACCCGCGTCCGCATGAACGAGTCGAACGGGATGCTGTTCAACAGCCCCACCAGGACGAACAGCTCTCGGTCGGTGAACGCGCGTTCGTACGCACCGTGGAGTGGGAACTGCTTGAGGTCGGCCGCCGACGGCTCGATTCGGTACGGTCGGATCGTCGTGAGCGCGTGATAACAGATCACGCCCGGTGGAAGCACTGTCGCGATCAGCGTTCGCTCGTTTCTGGCATTCGTGATGTTTCGGTAGACGACACGGTACTCCGTGCAGTCGAGCAGTACGTCTGCCGCTTGCAGCGGCTCACCACGTTCCTCTCTCAGGAGATCGTTCACGAACGTCTTCTTGCTCTCGTTTCCGGCCGCGCCGTCGAACGCCCGGTAGATGGCGTCTTTCAACTGTCGGACGTTCTTCTCGCGGACCCTGGCTTTCGCGCTCGAATCCGGATCACGCGACTCTGCGACACTCCAGTAGTCGGGTGTTTCGAGATCGGCGAACGTGTCGTCGTGGACGAACTGGTGGACGTTGCTCCCGCCGTAGACGGGGTAGTCTGCGTTCGCCCGATCCTCGCTGAAGTACGCCGAGTCACGCGTGTAGATCTCGATGTGGCCGTCCGCCCACCAGCTCCCGTCGACCGACTCCCCGACCGGCTCGTGGTCGAGCAACGTCCGCAACACGTCGACCTCCGACCGCGAGGACACCTTCGGGAACGTCAACCCCTCCGGAGAGTACTGCCGGACGAGCGACGCCGTGACCGACACGCTCTCGTCGTCGAGACGATCTAACACTTCGACACGTCGTCGCCCGAACGTCGTCCGGAACGACTCGGTGTGGCCGTTGTTTCTGAACGCGAGCACGGTGAACTGGAACTGGTCGTGGAGCGAGCCGAAGATTCCCTTCTTCTCGAACCCGACGACTGACCCGATTGTTGTCTCCTCCAACAGGTGTGACCGGAGTCGCTTGGCGGAGGCGTTGGAGAACACCTTGTTCGGCAACACCTTCGCGACGTGACCGTCTTCGTTCGTCAGGTCGAACACCCGTTCGAGGAACAACGTGCTGAGGTCGTTCCGTCCCGTTCTGGTCTGGCCGTCGATCTCACCCCACTGGAGACTGTACGCCGGTCCGTCGGTGAAGTACGTCGCGCGTCGTTGGATGTTCTGTTCGTACGCCGCCCACGCAGACTGAATCTCGGGGTCGTCCCGCAGTTCGGCCTCGAGTTCGTCTTTCCGTGACGGGTCGAGCGACCGAAACGTCGGCTCGTACCGACTGAAGAACTCGTCACGGCGTGGTTGGAGCATCTCCCACGGCGGGTTGCCGACGACGGCGTCGAACCCGCCGTCGGCGTACACCGGCGCGAACTCCAACATCCAGTGGAACGGGTCGTACTCCCGAACCCGATCGAGTGACACGTCCACCCCGGCCTCGCGGAACTGCTGGTGGATCTTCTCGTTCAGCGCGGGGCGGTGGTCGTTCTTCCGGCGTTCCGCGGCTTCGAGGTGGCGTTTGGCGGCGCTCGTGTCGTTCGCGGCGGCGTGAGCGTCCACCGCCTCGATCACGTCCTCGTACCGCTCACGAACCGACGCACTCGTCCAGTTGTCCAACACCGACTGGCTCCCGTCGCCGCCGGTCGTCTCCACGAGATCCGTGAACCCAATCAGATTGTTCCCCTGTTGGATCGAGAAGACGATGTTCGGGAGCGCGAGTTCCCCTTCGTCGTACTCGCTGACGGTGTCTGGCTCGACTGCCGCGACGATCGACAGCCACAGCCGGAGCTTGGCGATCTCCGTCGCTGGCTCGACGATGTCGACCCCGTAGATGTTCTCGACGACCGTCCGTTTGCGGAGCCGCCAGGTCGGCGGTGTCTCGTCGCGTGGATCGTCGTCCGGCAGCGCCCCGTACGCGACATCGTACAACGCCTTCCGCACACGGACGATCTCACTCTCGACAGACGTGAGGAAGTGGCCGGAGCCACACGCCGGGTCGAGCGCCCGGAAGTCGTCGACGACCGTCTCGATCAGTTCCTCGACCAAATCGACGTTCGGCGGGAGCGTGTCGATCAACGTGAACACGTCGTCTGCAAGCATCGCCTCCGTGTACCCCTGTTCCCGCCGGAGGTACGCCGCGATCTCGTCGCGCAGTCCCGGCAACACCGTCTGTTCGGCACAGAACCGCGTAATCTCGTCGGGCGTGTAGTACGCCCCCAACTGCTTCTTTTGATCTCCTGTCGCCGTGGTGATGTAGTTGATCGTCTTCTCGAAGACGTTTCCGAGCACGCTGGGGTCGAGTTCACCCGGACCGCCGGTCGTCGAGAACTCGTACCGTTCGAGCAACAGGAGCAACTCCCGCATCACCGAATCAGACACGTCGAACTCCGTGTCGTCGACCGCGCCGTCGTACCCCTCTGTCGGCCGGAACAACCCGCCGTTCAGATACGGCAGCTCCGAGTACTGTGTGACCGTCTGGATACGCCGATCACGCTCTCCGGGTGGCTCGTCGAACACGCCGAAGAACAACGGTTCGAGATACGTCTCGTACAACGACCGCGGCACGATCGTCTCGTCGTGTTCAGCGACGATCCGTTCCAACAACCCCTCCTCGACGAGCCCGCGGTCTTCGAGGAACTTGACGAAGACGAGCCGGTTCAGCAGCTCGACTGCGAACAACCGAACGTCGTCACCCGTCGCAGCCTCGGGAGCGTCGACCCCGTCACCGATCAGACTCCGCTCTGGGGGGTCCCCGCCGGCGGGCGCCTGTCCGAACACGAGCCTGACGTAGTCGTCGTAGAACTGGTCGGTGATCTCGGTTCGCCGTCTCCGGATCGACGCTCGGGCGTCGCGGGCGACGCTGACGACGTTGTCGAACGCGAATCCGGCGAGGAACCGGTCGAGCAACTGCTCCGTGTCACTCGTCGTCCACCCCGACGGCGCGGTGTCCCGGCCGGTTTGATCGTCAAGACCGATTGGACGACCGGGCGGAGATCGACATCCGCGAGCGTGTCGAGCGTGTAGCTGTCGGCGTCGTAGGTGACGAGTGTCCACTGGAGCCCGTTCGTCGCGACGCCGAAGGTCGCGTCGAACGGCCGGTAGGACAGCCAGTCTTCCACCTGCCCGAGCCCGTGACGGTCCTGTCGAAGCCGTTTGTTCACCGGCTCGGCCTCGATCAGGAGTCGTCCGGAGTCGATTTCCTCGAACGGATCGAAGGAGGCGGCGTAGTCTGCCTTCTTCCCGTAGCTGTCGGATCTGTCACCCACCTCAACCGCAAGGTCGTCGTAGCCGAGCGCCTCGAACAACGGGTCGAGAAACGCGCGTTTCGTGAGCGGCTCCGGATCTTCCTTGTGCGCGGTGTCGGCCTCACGGAGCGTGTCGTCGCCGGTCAACAGCCGTGCGGCCGTCTGTTCGTCGGTGAGCGCGCCACGGAACCCCGCAACTGCGTCCGTCAGCGCCTCTCGGACGCGGGTGCGCGTCGCTGGATCGACCGTCGTGTCGATCTCTTCGGTGACGAACCGCGTCTGTGAGTAGCCGTCGGGGACGCTCTGTGCGGGAACGCTGTCGTCGGACATCTGCCGTGTCGTTCTGTCTGGACGCCCGCCAAGTAATAAACCCACAGACTCGCCCGCCCGGGGTTGCCGCCCGCTCGCTCCGTCCCCCCGGCGTTCCACGCAGTTTTTAACTGGTGTCCCTCCTACGACACCCACGACATGAGTCGACCGTGGGAGTCGTGGGACCACGTGCTGAAGGTGGACCCGGACAAACAGTTGTACGGCGACGAGACGTTCGCCGACGTGTGTCGGACGGGTACCGACGCCATCGAGATCGGGGGGACCTTCGACGTGACCGCCGAGAAGATGGAACGGGTGATGACGGCGTGTGCAGAACACGATGTCCCACTGTACCAGGAGCCGTCGAACCCGGCCGTCGTCGTGGAAGACGAGGCGTTGGACGGCTATCTCGTCCCGGTCGTACTCAACGCACAGGACCCGTTCTGGATCACGGGCGCACACAAAGAGTGGGTTCGGATCGACGACGATGTCGACTGGGACCGGACGACGACGGAGGCGTACATCATCATGAACCCGGACGCCGACGTGGCAGAACTGACCGACGCCGACTGTGACCAGTCGCCCGCGGACGTGGCGTCGTTCGCCCGCACGGCCGAGCGACTGCTGGGACAGGAGATCGTCTACCTGGAGTACTCCGGCACGTTCGGCGACCCGGAGGTCGTCGCGGCCGCCGGGGAGGCGACTGAGGCGTCGACGTTGTTCTACGGCGGCGGGATCGGGGACTACGACAGCGCCTACCAGATGGGGCAACACGCCGACGTTGTCGTCGTCGGCGACCTGATCCACGAGGCCGGCGCCGACGCCGTCCGCGAGACCGTCGAAGGTGCCCGCGACGCCAGCGCAGAAGCCGTCGAACCCCGCTCCGAGTGATTACGGTCGACAGGCTCGACTCCCCGGCTCCCTGTTCGTCGGCCTCTGACCACCGCCCAATAACACCCCGACAGCTCTCGCCGTGTCGATCCCGAACACGGTCACGACGGTATCCACAGGGTCGGCGAGACTCGACGGTTCGCGGACGGAACCGTGGAACTGGCCGATCAGACGGCTATTCTCGTCGTTGAACCGCAACGTCGAACTCGCCCGGACAGCCGGCACCCGACGGCGGGGAGTGACCTTGTCGATCGTGTACTCAGCGGTGCCGGTTCAGCCGGTCACGTAGTCGTTTCGCGGCCTGTCCGGCGGCGCGGTAGAACCCATCTTCGTCGGCGCCTTCGCCGGCGAAGATGATCCCGCGCGAGGAGTTGACCAACCCGACGCCGTCGGCCAACCCGTGCTCGACGGCTGCTTTCGCGTCCCCGCCCTGCGCGCCGACACCGGGAACGAGAAACGGCACCTCCACCGCCTCGCGCAGTGTTTCGAGCTCTTCGGGTGCGGTCGCGCCTACCACCAAGCCGACGTTGTCGTGGTCGTTCCACTCCGCCGCGAGGCCGGCCACCCGACGGTACACCGGCTCCCCGGAGTCGAGTTCCAGCTCCTGGAGGTCGGCGGCGCCGCCGTTCGAGGTGCGACAGAGGACGAACACACCCTTCTGATCGCGCGAGAGAAACGGCTCCAACGAGTCGCGACCCAGATACGGGTTGACAGTGATCGCGTCCGCCTCGTCAAGTAGGTCGGCGTACTGCCGCGCGGTGTTGCCGATGTCGCCCCGTTTCGCGTCGAGGAGCACGGGCACGTCTTTCCCGTGGGCGTACGCGATGGTCTCCCGGAGCGCCCGCCAGCCGTCGGCGTCCTCGTAGAAGGCGACGTTCGGCTTGTAACAGGCGGCGTACTCGTGGGTGGCGTCGATCAGCCGGCGGTTGAACCCCCACCGTGGGAGATCGTG
>JAHENP010000187.1 GCA_018609965.1 Haloferacaceae archaeon | reverse complement strand
TATACCGACCGGGAGATACAGGCTGGTGACGACACGCGGTACGTTTACCGACGAAGCGGTGCTCGACTACTGACGAACCATGACCGGAACAACACCTTCGGTGGTCGTTGGGACGATCGGCTCAGACGCACACGCGGTCGGTATCACGTTGTTGGACCACGCGTTGCGGGAGGCGGGGTTCGAGGTGGAGAACCTCGGCGCGCAGACGCCGCAGTCGGCGTTCGTCGCGGCGGCCGCCGAGCAGGAGGCGGACGCGGTGTTGGTGTCGTCGTTGTACGGCCACGCAGAGCAGGACTGTGAGGGGCTTCACGAGCAGTTCGCGGACGCGGAGATCGACCCGGTGACGTACATCGGCGGCAACCTCGCGGTCGGCCAACGGGAGTTCGCGGCGGTGCGACGACGCTTCCGGGAGATGGGGTTCGATCAGGTGTTCGACGCCGAGACGGGGTTCGAGGAGGTTGTCGCCGCCTTACGCGCGGAGTTCGGCGTCGACGAACACGCCGGTGTTGAGGACGAACGGACGAGGGTCCGGTCGTAACGCGATGGTCCGAGACGTTCGTCTCAGCGACGAGGAACTGCTAGCGGAAGACCGCGCGGTCGCGGAGGCGTGGCCGACGGTCGAGGCCGTCGACTTCGAGGACGCCATCGCGTTCCACGAGTCGTTGCCCGCGAGCAAGCAGTTCGCGGACGTGGTGACAGACGCCGACCGGGTGTTGGTCCAGCCGCGCGCCGGCGTGCCGTGTCTGGACGACCAGATCGACCTGCTCGACCACATAGAGACGGCCGGCGCGGCGGATCTGCTGCCGACGACGATCGACTCGTACACGCGGGACAACGCCTACGAGGAGGCGCGGGAGGGACTCAGGCGGTCACGCGAGACTGGCGAGGACGAACTGAACGGGTTCCCGGCGGTGAACCACGGGGTCGAAGGCTGTCGGGAGCTGATCGAGGCGGTCGACAGCCCGGTACAGGTGCGACACGGCACCCCCGACGCGCGGGCGTTAGCGGCGGTGACGCTCGCGGGTGGGTTCCAGAGCTTCGAGGGCGGCCCGATCACGTACAACCTCCCGTACACGTCGAAGTACTCGCTGGCGGAGACGATCGACCACTGGCAGTACGTCGACCGGCTGTGTGGCGCGTACACGGACCGTGGGGTGACGATCAACCGCGAGCCGTTCGGCCCGCTCACCGGGACGCTCGTCCCGCCGTCGATCACCATCGCCGTCTGTGTGTTGGAGGGACTACTCGCCGCGACACAGGGCGTCCGGAGCGTGACACTCGGCTATGGTCAGGTCGGCAACGTCGTCCAGGACGTGGCGGCGATCCGGGCGATGGAGCGACTCGGAGCGGAGTATCTGCCGAGTGCGGTGACAGTGACGAGCGTGTTCCACCAGTGGATGGGTGGGTTCCCGCGCGACGAGGCGCGGGCACAGGGTGTGATCGGGTTGGGTGCAGCGACGGCCGCCCTCGCCGAGCCGGACAAGATCATCACGAAGTCGCCACAGGAGGCGAAAGGTGTGCCGACGGCCGAGGCGAACGCCGCCGGCACGCGGACGACGAAACAGACGCTCCGGATGTTGACCGAACAGGAGATCACCGTCGATGGTGTCGACCGGGAGCAGGAGCTGATCGAGCGCAGCGTGCGGTCGATGTTGGACGCCGTCCGCGAGGCCGGCGACGGTGACTGGGCGCAAGGGACGCTCGCGGCGTTCGATCAAGGGTTGTTGGACGTGCCGTTCCCGCCGAGTGACGCCGCGGCGGGCGATATGCTCCCCGCCCGGGACGACGACGGCCGGGTGCGGTTCCTGAAGTTCGGCAACGTCGCGGTGAGTGAGGACGTGCGGGAGACCCACCGCGCGCGGCTGGCGGAACGGGCGGCGACGGAAGACCGGACGCTCTCCTTCCGGATGGTGGCCGACGACGTGTCGGCGGTGTCGGACGGGCGGCTCGTCGGCCGCCCGGGTGGTGAGTCGTGGTGATCGACCGCGTCACCGCGACGTCCGGCTCGTCGGCGTTCTTCTTCGACGACCAGGCTGCGATCACCGCGGGCGCGAACAGAGACGGAGTCGCGTACACGGGTGACCCACAGACACCGGGGTACGAGCAGGTTCGGGAGCCGGGCGAGTCGTTGCTCGTCCAGATCGAGACGAGCGACGGCCGCGTCCTACGGGGGGACTGTGCCGCCGTCCAGTACTCCGGCGCGGGCGACCGCGATCCGTTGTTCCGCGCGGCAGAGTACGCCCCGCGCGTCGAGGGGGCAGTCGCCGAGGCGTTGGTCGGCCGGGACCCGACGGCGTTCGCGGACAACGCGGCCGTCGTGGAGTCGCTTCGCCCCAACGGGGAGCGACTCCACACCGCCGTCCGGTACGGCGTCTCGCAGGCACTCCTCGCCGCGGCCGCGGCGGCACGCGGGACGACCCGCACTCGGGTGTTGGCGGACGCGCTCGGCACCGAGTCCGCGAGCGAGCCGGTGCCGGTGTTTGGCCAGAGCGGCGACGACCGCCGGCGCGGCGCCGAGAAGATGTTGCTGAAAGGGGTGTCGGTGCTCCCCCACGGGTTGTTCAACAACGCACAGAAGATCGGGCGCGACGGCGAGCGGCTGGTCGAGTATCTGTCGTGGCTGACAGAACGGGCAGACGAACTCGGCCCGGACGACTACGACCCCCGCATCCACGTCGATGTGTACGGAACCCTCAAGGAGCTGTTTGGCCCACCGTACGACCGTCGCGAGGTTGTCGACTACTTCCGCGAACTGGCGCGTGCGGCCGCACCGTACCCGTTGCAGGTCGAGGGACCGGTCGACGCCGGGAGCCACGAGGCGCAGATTCACGCGATGGCCGAGTTGCGTGACGGGCTGGACGAGGCGGGTGTCGCGGTAGACATCGTCGCCGACGAGTGGTGTGACACACGCGCCGACGTGGAGCGGTTCGTCGACGCCGGGGCGGCGGATGTGGTGCAGGTGAAGACCCCGGATCTGGGGTCGGTCGCCGAGAGCGGGCGCGCGGTCCGGTACTGTGGGGAGACAGACGTGCGGGCGTATCTCGGCGGGACGTGCAACGAGACGACCGTCTCGGCGCGGGCGTGTGCCCACGTCGGGCTGGCGACGGACGCCGCCCAACTGTTGGCGAAACCTGGAATGGGGTTCGACGAGGGGTACGCGGTCGTCACGAACGAGATGCGTGCGACGCTCGCGAGACACAACGACAACGCCGAACACGGACACGACAACGCCGAACACAGATACGACAACGCCGAACGCAGACACGACAATGCCGAACGCAGACACGACAACGCCGAACACAGACACGACAGCGCCGAACACAGATACGACAGATGACAGAGAACGTGACATTGGAGGCGGGCTGGCACGGTCGGTTCTACGAGGACTTCGAGGTTGGAACCGTGTACAAACATCCGTACGGGCGGACGGTGACGGAGACGGACAACGTCTGGTTCAGCAACCTGACGATGAACGTCAACCCGATGCACTTCAACGAGTCGTACGCCGCACAGACGGAGTTCGGCGAGCGGCTCGTCAACG
>JAHENP010000186.1 GCA_018609965.1 Haloferacaceae archaeon | reverse complement strand
CTGGATCGGACTGTCCGGTCGCGCTGGGGTGACTGCCGGTCTCTCAGTCTCTTCCCGCTCGTCGCTCGGTCCCGTCCCGTCGGCACTCGTCGCCGAGGTGTCGTCTGCCATACGAACTGTACGCGCGGTCCGGAGATAAACTCTCGTGAGAGTGACACGACTGCAACCAGCCGACACGACTGTCGCCGGAGACGGGCCGGACGACTCGCCGGTGCCACACGAACCACGCGGCTCCACGAGCCAAGCGGCTCACACGGGGCGAGCGGCTCACACGAACCGAGCAACTCACACGGAGCGAGTGGCCACTCGCGTATCCTGTCCCACAGTGCGGGACAGATTGAAGACGGTCGACAGTCTACTGCCGCGTGTGTCCCGACGCAACCCGATCGACGAGATCGAACAGCTGTTCGACCGGATGAGCAGCGAGTTGGCCGCCGTCGGCGACGGGTTGGAGCCGCCGTTCCGGCCACGGCCGAGCGTCGACGTAGCGACCCGCGACGACGAGGTGATTGTGGTGGTCGACCTGCCGGGGTTCGAACCGGACGACATCGAGGTGTCGTTGCTCGATCGTGAACTCCACGTCGTGGCGGACCGCGACGGCCGGTTCGACGAGTCGGCGACGCTCCACCGTCGTGAGCGGCGTCAGCGTGTTGAGCGCCGGGTTCGGCTCCCGGAGCCGGTCGTCGACGACGAGACCACCGCTGAGTACGAACACGGTGTGCTCACGGTCACGCTCCCGACGCCAGACAGCGACACAGTCGACGACACCACGATCGAAGTGAACTGACTACCGGCGTCAGTCGGCCCACTCCTCGTCGGACTCTGTCTCCGTTTCCCTGTCGTCCGACACCTCGGCGGTCGTCGACTCCCTCCCGTCGGCCGGCGGGTCGAACCCGATATCCGTCGACTCGGCGGCGGCGGCCGCACGCACCTCTGTGGCGCGTGCCTCGCGTTCGCGTGCCGTGACGAGTCTGGCGAACAACGACAGCAGTTCTCGGAGGAGCTGGACGGCGAGATACCCGCCAACGAGCACCACCGAGAGCAACACACCCAGCAGGATGTTTCCGATCGCGACGAGACTGTACAACAACACCAGCAGGGTGAGCCCGATCACGGCGATCCCGCCGGTCGTGTCAGTGAGCGACAGTGACGGCCGCTCTACCTCTGGAGGGCGTGACACGTCTCTACCCGTTCGCGCGACCGCACTGTAGCTTGTGGTTCCCTACTCGTGCGACCGCACTGTCGCCTCCCGTTCGCGCGACCGGGGTGCCACTCGCGGCTCCTCGCGTGGCGGGTCAGCGTCTGACGTTCCGGCCGACGGCGTCACCGAACGGGTCGTCGACGTTGTCTGCGCCCGCGGTGTCGGACGCTTCGACACCGTTCTCGCTGGTGATGCCGTGCGGGTCGTACACCGGCTCGCCGCGGACGAGTGTCAGCTCCGGGAACACCGCGGTCTTCCCCTCGAACGGCGTCCACCCGCAGGCCGTGTGGAGCCGATCCGCCCGCACCGACTCTGTCGCGTCGAGGTCGACGAACACGAGATCGGCGTCTGCGCCGGGCTCGACGCCCCCTTTCTCCGGCAGCCCGAAGATCCGAGCCGGGTTGGTGGCGACGAGATCACGCACCCGGGACAGCGACAGTCGCCCGGTCGCGACCTGTCCCAACAACAACGGGACCATCGTCTCGACACCCGGCACGCCGGAGGGCGCCTCCGTCAGCGACGCCTCCTTCTCGGCGACCGTGTGGGGTGCGTGGTCCGTCGCAACCACGTCCACGGTGCCGTCTCGGACCCGTTCGAACAACGCCTCGCGGCGCGACTCCGATCGCAACGGTGGGTTCATTCGTCCGTACGTTCCGAGGCCGTCGAGATCTGCCCGCGACAGCAATAGGTGGTGTGGCGTCACCTCGCAGGTCACTCGTCGGTCGTTGGCTCCCGCCGTTTCCGCGGCCGCCTCGCTGACGGCGTCGACCGCCGCCGGTGTCGACGTGTGGGCGACGTGGACGGAGGTGCCGGTCTCCGCCGCGGCCGACAACGCCGTCTCGACGGCCGCGACCTCTGCCTGTGCGGGACGGTACTGGCTCCACCGGTCTGCGGGCGCGTCACGTCCGACGCCGGTGGCCTCGTCGAGCGCCGCGGGGTCGAACCGCTCGGCGTCCTCGGCGTGGACGGTCACCGGCACGTCTGCCTCGTTCGCCCGTTCGAGCGCGGTCTCGAACGTCGCCTGCTCGATCCCCATCTCCCCGGTCGAGTCGGCCAGAAACACCTCGCCGAGCGCGAACACCGGGCGGTCGAACACCACTCGGGGGTCCCACTCGCCCGTCACGCCGGCGTTGAGCCCGTAGTCGACGAGCGACGCCGCCGCGAGTTCGTGTTTCTCGTCGACGGCGGCCCGAGTCGTCGTCGGCGGCTGTGTGTTCGGCTGGTCGACCACCGTCGTCACGCCGCCGGCGGCGGCCGCCCGCGACCCGCCCGCCCACGTCTCCTTGTGTGAGAATCCCGGCTCCCGGAAGTGGACGTGTACGTCGACCGCACCTGGGAGGAGGTGGTGGCCGGCGGCGTCGATCACCGTCTCCTCGGCGTTGTCGGCGAGTGATTTCTCGACGGCGGTGATCGTCCCGTCGGTGACGCGTACGTCTCGTGTCTCTCCGTCCGCCAGGGTCGCCGCAGTGAACAACATCTACGCGGTGGTGTGTGCGGTCGGAGGGTAATGTTCGGGGTTCGTCGTGCTCGCTCCGCTCCTTGATTCAAATTCCGTTCCGGTTCGGTCGCCGACTCACTTCGCTCGTCGGCTCCCTACAGGGCGTGGCGGGAGTCACGCGAGCGAGCGAAGCGAGCGAGTGTGACAACGCCACGGGCGTGAGTCCGAGCGACCGACGGGAGCGAGGACGAACGGGCGTGGCGGGGATCGAACCCGCGATCTAGCGGTTAGGAACCGCTCGCCGTGTCCACTTGGCCACACGCCCACCGGACACTACGAGGGCACCTCGGCGGGACAAAGGAGCGGGGGTGTTTAGTTGTTGTT
>JAHENP010000185.1 GCA_018609965.1 Haloferacaceae archaeon | reverse complement strand
GACAGTCTGCACACGCGAGCCCGGCGGTCGTCACACGCAGTTCGTTCTGCGGGCCGTACTCGCTCCCGCAGTCGGGACACGACGGCGTCCGACGCGGCCCAGTCACCGCGCCGACGGAGAGATCCAGCGTCGCCCGCCCGTCGTCGCCGACCAGTTCCAGCGCCAGATCACCACGCTCGACGGCGACGGTGGTGACCGCGACCGGGCGGGTCCGCACCGCGATGGAGTGGCGTCGTTGGAGTCGCTCGCGTTCCGCCGGGAACCCGTCCGCGTCGGCCGTCTCGATCCGCGACACCGCCTCGTCCAGTTCCGTCCGGCGGTCGGTGAGCTCCGCCCGTTCCTCCAGCAGTTCGACCCTGTCGTCGCCGGTGGCGTCCGCGAGTCGGTCACCGATCGTCGCCAGTCGTTGCTCGATCTCGTTGCGCTCGGCTCGCCGCTCCGACAGCCGGGCGCGTTGCCGCTCGGCGTACTCCTCGAACGCCGCGGCGGCGGCACGACCCGCGCTGTCCTCCGCGTGCTCGATCGTCTCGTCGAGTTCCGCGACGACGTGTGACCGCGCCTCGACCAACGCCCGCTCGATGTCCGACTCGCTCCCCACGGCCCCGGCTCCAGCGTCCGACTCGGCAGCGTCGAGCAACGCAGTTGGATCACAGTCGATTCGGTTTCCGGTCTCGGGGTCGACGACGACCGCGTGGAGCGACTCCCGTTGGTACTGACTCGGCGTCTCGACCGCGGCGCGGAGCCACGCACACACCACCCGCCCGTCGTAGTAAGGGTAGAACTCGACCGACGCGACGCGGGCTGGCGACGCGCGGAGCCACGCCGGCACCAGCGTCTCCGCCCCGCCCGGCACGCCGGTCACCGACGCTGTCCCGACCGGGTGATGTGTCGCGACGGCGTCGATCAACCGCCGGGTGAACGGTGTCTCCGGCCCGATCGTCGGCGTCTCCGACTCTGCTGTCTCGGAGTCCGCGGTCGGTGTCTCCGACTCCGCCCGGTCGGCGACGGTGGCGACGAGTCGACTCCTGTCACAGTAGCCGCCGACCCACTCCGGCGGCGCGACGCCGTCGAACTCGACGGTCAACTCCGCGCCGTCCTGTCGCACGGTCGCGCCGACGCTCTCGAAGTACTGTCGTGTAAGTCCGACGACCCGTTCGGTCGTCGGGACGAGCGTCGTCTCAGTCACTGTCGGCCCCCAGATCGAACCGGTCGAACACGTCGTCGTTGAACTGTTCGACCTTCTGTGAGAGCGCCGTCTGCTGTGCCAAGTCGACGGCCAGATCGTCGAAGTCGTTCTCCAGGTCGACGGCAGCGTCGGCGTCGACCAACCGCTCGAAGATGGCGTCCTCGAAGCTCCGCCCGTCGGACGCCAGCCCGCTGAGAATCTGGCTCGTCTCCCCGACGGTCTGTTGGAACAGGTCGATCTTGTGGAACAGCTTGTCGAGGACGTACTCCTCGACGGTGTCCGCCAAGGCGAGGTTGAACACGTACACCTGTCGTTGTTGCCCGATCCGGTGGACGCGACCGATTCGTTGTTCCACCCGCATCGGGTTCCACGGGAGGTCGTAGTTGACGAGCACGTTGCAGAACTGGAGGTTCCGACCCTCGTTCATCGCGTCCGTCGACACGAGCACACCCCCGTCGGTCTCGAACGCCGAGACGATCTCCTCTTTCCGTTCGCTCCCGTGGCCGCCGTGGAACGTGTGTGTCTCGTAGCCGCGGCCGGTGAGCGCCTCGACGAGCGCCCGTTGTGTCGCGCGGAAGGCGGTGAACACGACGACGTGGCCCCCCGAAATGCGTTCACGCACCTCGTCGACCACGTCGAACAACCGCTCGCGTTTCGTCACGCTGTCGACCGACTCGGCGGTCTCCAACAACGAGCGGAGTCGCTCCGGGTAACGTGGTGTCGCGTCGCTGGCCTCCCAGTCGTGGTCGACGCCGCCGGCCCACGTGTCGCCGGTGTCGCCAGCGTCGACGGCGCCGTCGGCATCCGCTCCGTCGGCGTCGACCCCATCGGTGTCAGTGTCGTCCGGGTCTCCCAGCTTCCGGCGGACGGTCGCCGCCAACGCCTCGGGGCTGGAGACGACCTCCTTCTGGAGCAACATCGCGACGAGCCTCTGGGCCTCGCTTTCGGCGTAGGCGGTCTGGACGTAGTCGGTGGTCGCCTCGTACAGCCGGCGTTCGGCCGCCGCCGGGTCGAACGTCCGCGTCTCGACGACGCGGTCGGTGAAGTCCACCCCCGTCTCTGCCCGTCGGTTGCGGATCATCACCTCCGAGAGCCGCGCGTGGAGTTCCTCGCGGTCGACGAGTCTCGTCTGGTCGTCGTCGCTCCTGAAGTACCGGTCGAACGACTCGCGGCTTCCGAACAACCCCGGGCGGAGGAGCGTGACGAGGTTGTACAGATCCGCCGGCTCGTTCTGAATCGGCGTCGCGGTGAGAAAGAAGGCGTAGTCGTACGCCAACTGGTCGACCAGTTCGTAGCGGTCGGTCGTCTCGTTCCGGAGGTAGTGGGCCTCGTCGACGACGAGCACGTCCCACTCCCGCGCGAGCACCGTCTCGCGGTGGCGGTCGCTCTTTGCGGTGTCGATGCTCGCGAGCACGTAGTCGTGGGCGTCGAATCCGGCGAACGCGTCGTCGTAGTTACAGACGAACTCCAGTCCGAACTTCTCGCGTAGCTCCCCCTGCCACTGTGGCGCCAACTGCGCGGGTGTGAGCACCAACACGCTGTCGCTGGTGTCGCGGTAGTGCATCTCCTTGAGGATCATCCCCACCTCGATCGTCTTCCCGAGCCCGACCTCGTCGGCCAACAACGCGGTGCCGTCCATCTCGAACAACGCCCGGTAGGCGGCGTCGACCTGGTGTTCGAGGAGTTTCACCCGGCTTTCGTCGACTGTCCCGAGCGACCGGAGTTCGTCGTCCGGCTCGCCGGCGCGGAGCCGCTGGGCGAACGTGCTCGCGCGGTGGCTGTCGAGCGGCTGGGGGTCGGCGTCCGTGTCGAACTCGGCCGCCTCGTGGTCGATCTCGACGGGCACGTCGAGTCTCCCCTGGTCCGTCACGGTTCGAGTGGGTGGACGGGCGGTGTTAGTGGTTCGGGTCGGACGGTTCGGGACACAGAATGTGCTGTCACAGGAGTTTTAAAAACTGAGAATAACAACCTGTGAGTGTGACAACATTTACCGAGCCGGTCGTCGGCGGAGCGGACGGGCAGTGGTACGAGTTTCTCGACACGGTCGCGCGGGTCCGAGTGCCCAGCAGTGCGACGGACGGTGCGCTGTCGATCACCGAGATGCACGCCCGAGCGGGCCACGCGACGCCGATGCACCGTCACGCAGCGGCCGACGAGGCGATCGATGTCGTCGAGGGCCGACTGACGGTGCACACCGCAGACGGCACCCACACCGTCGCAAGCGGGGAGTCGGTTGTGCTCCCCGCCGGCCAACGACACAGTCTGGTCGCCGACACCCAAACGGAGTTTGTCGTGACGGCGACGCCCGGCGGGTTCGACGAACTCGTCGTCGCGGCGGGTGAGCCGGTCGCGGAGGCGTCTGTGCCGTCGTCGCCGCCCAGTGAGGCTGCTGCCGGCCGTGTCAACGAGTGTGCGCCCGACCACGGGGTCGAGATTCTCGGGCCGCCGCCGGTGTCTGACTGAGGCCGCGCTCTGTCGGTGGGTGTGTGACGGATGATCTGCTACTCTTCCTCGCCAAACGCCTCCAACCGCGCGTCCGCGCCGACCATCCGGAGATACGTCTCGTCGCCGGTGACGCGAGCGAGTTCCTCACACAGTTCTTCGAGGGCGGTCGTGTCCCAGGCGTCCAGATATCCTTCGCGGCGCTTGCCCGCCTCGTACCGCTCACGGAGGAACTGGGCGCGGTCGAGATCGGTGGCGGGCTCACTCCCCTCGACACGCTCTCTGACGTACGCCTGCCGTTCCTCGTCGCGCCAGTCCAGTAGTCGCAGCCCGTTCTCGGTGGTCAGCACACGGGCGTCTTCGAGTTGTCCTTGTGAGGTATCAGACCGCCGGAGCAGCTTCGAGAGGTCGTCAGTCGTCGGATCGTCG